>NZ_JAENWL010000172.1 GCF_016650095.1 Clostridium sp.
GCATTTCTTATACGTGTTAGCAAATCTGCGATTGGGTCAGTCATAACCATTTTTCGTGCCTCCTTTCATTAGAATGTTCTAATTACCAACTTGCTTTTCTGCAACCAGGAATTTCTCCCTTGTGTGCAAGTTCTCTAAAACAGATACGGCATATACCAAATTTTTGTAGTACAGAATGTGGTCTTCCACAAAGCCTGCATCTTGTATAAGCTCTAGTTGAATATTTGGGTTCTTTTTTCCATTTCTCTATTAAAGCCTTACGTGCCACGTGATTCCCTCCTTATTATTGAGCAAATGGCATTCCAAGGAATCTTAACAATGCTCTTGCTTCCTCGTCTGTCTTTGCTGTAGTAACAAATATTATATCCATTCCTCTTATCTTATCTATTTTATCATAATCTATTTCAGGGAATATAAGTTGCTCTTTAACTCCTATAGCGTAATTACCTCTTCCATCAAATGCTTTAGAAGAAGCTCCTCTAAAATCTCTAACTCTAGGTAATGCAACGTTCATTAATTTATCAGCAAATTCGAACATTTGAGTTTTCCTTAATGTAACTTTACAACCTATTGGCGTATTTTCTCTTAGTTTGAAGTTAGCTATAGACTTCTTTGCTCTTGTTATAATTGGTTTTTGACCAGCGATAATTTGCATATCACTAATAGCTGAATCTAAAACTTTAGTATTATCTTTAGCTTCTCCAACTCCCATATTTAAAACTATCTTTTCAAGCTTCGGAACTTCCATTATGTTTTTATATCCGAACTTTTCCATTAAAGCCTGAACTACTTCATTATTATATTTTTCTTGTAGCCTTGAACTCATATGTTAAACCTCCTTTCAGAAATTAAAATGTTTCTGCACACTTCTTGCAAACCCTTACCTTTGTTCCATCTTCTAGAATTTTGTTGCTAATTCTTGTTACATTTTTGCATTTTGTGCAATATAACATTACTTTCGAACTATTTATAGCTGCTTCTCTGTGAGTTATTCCACCTTGCATGTTTTGTTTACTCGGTTTTTGATGTTTTGTAACTACGCTAACATCTTTTACTAAAACCTTACCAGTTTTAGGATATACAGCTAGGACTTCGCTTATTTTGCCTTTGTCTTTACCTGAAATAACCATTACTGAATCTTTTTTTCTTATGTGCATTTTTTTAACTGCCATGTTAGACACCTCCCATCTTATAGAACTTCAGGCGCTAATGATAAGATCTTACTGAAGTCTTTATCTCTTAACTCCCTTGCAACAGGTCCGAATATACGAGTTCCCTTTGGGTTCTTGTCATCTTTTATAATAACAGCTGCATTATCATCAAATCTAACATATGTTCCATCGGCTCTTCTTAAACCTTTTACTGATCTAACTATAACTGCCTTAACAACTTCACCTTTTTTAACAACTCCACCTGGTGTTGCACTTTTTACGCTAGCAACTATTGTATCACTGATGTTTCCCCATTTTCTATGAGAACCACCCAATACTCTAATACACATAATTTCTTTCGCGCCAGAATTATCTGCAACTTTTAATTTGGATTGCTGTTGAATCATATTCGATACCCTCCTCTCAGTCGTTGAACTGAAATATTATTTAGCTTTTTCAACTATTCCAGTAATTCTCCATCTTTTATCTTTAGATAAAGGTCTAGTTTCCATAATTGAAACTTTATCATTTATTTTAGCTTCATTATTTTCATCATGAGCCTTAAATTTTGTTGTTTTATTAATTATCTTTCCGTATAATGGATGACGAACTTTCGTTTCAATTGCGACAACTACTGTCTTATCCATTTTATCCGAAACAACTCTACCTGTTCTTGTCTTTCTGTTATTTCTTTCCACAAGAGCAACCTCCTTTCAGTTTTACTGTTCTAAAGACCTTATTTCTTCTTGTCTAAGGATGGTCTTAATTTGAGCTATAGATTTTTTAACTTGTTTAATTCTCATAGGGTTTTCTAATTGTCCCGTAGCTAACTGAAATCTAAGGTTAAATAATTCTGCCTTTAAATCAAACATTTTCACTTGTAAATCTTGAGGATTACTTTCTCTTAATTCTTTTAATTCATTAGCCTTCATTGATTTCACCACCCACTTCCTCAAAATCTCTTCTTGTTACAAACTTAGTTTTAATTGGAAGTTTGTGTGAAGCAAGTCTAAAGGCTTCTCTAGCTGCTTCTTCTGTTACTCCTGCAATTTCAAATAAAACTCTGCCTGGCTTAACAACTGCTACCCAAAATTCTACTGATCCCTTACCGGAACCCATACGAGTTTCAGCTGGCTTTTGAGTTACTGGCTTATCAGGAAAGATTTTTATCCAAACCTGCCCGCCTCTTTTTACATATCTATTGATAGCAACTCTGGCAGATTCAATTTGATTACTTTTAACCCAACCACATTCTAAAGCTTGTAATGCATAATCACCGTATGCAATAAAGTTTCCCCTTGTAGCTTTTCCTCTCATCTTACCACGATGCACCTTACGATGTTTAGTTCTCTTAGGCATTAACATGTCATATTTCCCTCCTTACACTTCTACGCGTTTACTTCTTCCTTAACGATTTTCTTTGTAGGAAGAACTTCTCCTCTATATACCCAAACTTTAACACCGATTTTACCATATACTGTATTTGCTTCTGCAAATCCATAGTCTATATCAGCTCTTAATGTTTGTAGTGGTATTGTACCTTCTTTATAGTGCTCTGTTCTAGCTATTTCAGCTCCGCCAAGTCTTCCTGCACAAGCAGTTTTAACCCCTTTTACGCCAGTTCTCATAGCTCTTTGAATTGTTTGTTTCATTGCCCTTCTAAAAGAAATTCTCTTTTCCAATTGAGAAGCAATATTTTCTGACATTAATTGAGCATTATTTTCAGCTTGTTTTACTTCTACAATATTAATTAAAACATTTTTATCAGCAACAAGTTTTTTCATATCTAGCTTTATAACTTCAATTCCAGATCCGCCTCTACCAATAACCATTCCTGGCTTAGCTGTGTGTATGTTGATTTTAACCCTTTTAGCAGCTCTTTCGATTTCGATTTTAGAAATTCCTGCTGTATAAAGTTTGCTTTTCAAGAATTCTCTTATCTTAAAATCTTCAACAAGATTATCAGCAAAATTCTTTTTATCTGCATACCATTTAGAATTCCAATCTTTTATTACACCAACCCTAAAGCCGTGTGGATGTATTTTTTGTCCCACGCTATATCCCTCCTTCTTATATTCTTTCTGTAACCATTATTGTTATATGGCTAGATCTCTTTTTTATTCTATAAGCTCTCCCTTGTGCACGCGGTCTAAATCTCTTAAGTGTTGGACCTTGGCATGCATATGCATTAGCAACGAATAATCTATTAACATCTAAGTTAAAATTATTTTCTGCATTTGCAACAGCTGATTTAAGTACTTTATTCACTACGTCAGCTGCTCGTTTTGGAGTGTATTGTAATATAGCAAAAGCTTCATTTACATTTTTACCTCTTATTAAATCAAGAACAATCCCGATTTTCATTGAGGACGTTCTCACATATTTAGCTATAGCTTTAGCCTCCATTGATTGTTTCCTCCTTCCCACACTATCTTACTCTGCTTGTTTTTTCTTTGTCTATATGTCCTTTGAATGTTCTAGTTAACGCAAATTCTCCTAATTTATGTCCAACCATATCTTCTAAAAGATAAACTGGAACATGTTTTCTTCCATCATGTACTGCAATAGTATGACCTATCATTTGCGGGAAAATAGTAGAACTTCTTGACCAAGTCTTTATTACTTTTTTCTCGCCAGTTTTGTTCATTTCATTAATTCTTTTTAACAAAACTTCTTGTACATAAGGTCCTTTTTTTACTGATCTACTCACTTTAATGGCCTCCCTTCATACAACTAATCATAGTTTCAAAGAAAATCTGAATTCCCTTCAAACTATTTTTTATTTTTTCTCTTTACAATAAATTTATCTGAATATTTCTTAGTTTTTCTAGTTTTATATCCTAATGCCGGTTTACCCCAAGGAGTCATCGGACTAGCGTGACCAATAGGTGACTTACCTTCTCCACCACCATGAGGGTGATCGTTTGGATTCATTACTGATCCTCTGACTGTAGGTCTAAATCCTAAATGTCTTTTTCTTCCTGCTTTACCTATGTTAACAATGTCATGAGTTACGTTAGAAACTGTTCCTATAGTAGCCCTACAGTTTACTCTAACATATCTTACTTCACCACTCGGAAGTCTTACTTGAGCATATTCTCCTTCTTTAGCCATAAGCTGTGCGGAAGAACCTGCAGATCTTACAAGTTGAGCTCCTTTGCCAACCTGAAGTTCTATATTATGAATTGTAGAACCAATTGGTATATTAACTATTGGAAGTGTATTCCCAACTTTTATGTCTGAATCAGCACCGGATACAATTACATCTCCAACTTTTAATCCAACTGGAGCAATTATGTATCTTTTATCACCATCAGCATATACAACAAGAGCTATGTAAGCAGATCTATTTGGATCATACTCAATTGTGGAAACTTTTGCTGGGATATTATCCTTTGTTCTCTTGAAATCTATTAATCTGTATGCTTGTTTTGCTCCACCACCTCGGTGACGAACAGTTATTTTACCTTGATTATTTCTTCCACCTGATCTTTTTGTACTTCTAAGAAGTGATTTTAATGGCTTATCTGATGTTACTTCTGCAAAATCAGACATAGTCATATTTCTTCTAGAAGGTGTGGTGGGTCTAAATTTCTTAATCGCCATGTGATTTCCCTCCTTCTTTCTCGCTTATCTGGCCTCTGCCAATACCTGCTTAATAATTACATTCCATCAAAAAACTCAATTGTCTTACTTTCTGTTGTTAAAGTAACAATAGCTTTTTTAAAGTCAGCTCTTTTTCCAATATGAACTCCAACTCGTTTAGTTTTACCTATATTCCTTAGCGTTCTTACATTTTCAACCTTAACTCCAAATACTTCTTCTACTGCTTTTTTAACCTGAGTTTTGTTTGCATGAATGTCAACTATAAAGGTGTATTTTTTTTCAGCCATTACAGCCATACTTTTTTCAGTAATTACCGGTTTTCTTATAATATCATGGCTAGTTAGCTTCATTATATATACACCTCCTCAATTTTAGATACAGCATCCTTTGTAACTATGAATTTTTCATACTTTAGTATGTCATAAACATTCAAATTATTTACTGGAGATACTTGCACTCCAGGTATATTTCTTGCTGATTTATAGATATTTTCATTTGATGTTTCAACAACAATTAAAGTTTTCTTAGCTCCAAAAGCGCTTAAAATCTCTAACATTGCTTTTGTTTTTGGAGAATCGAAATCTAAACTATCTATAACTATCATTTCATTCTCTGCTACTTTACATGATAAAGCTGATTTAAAAGCAACTCTTCTCATACTCTTTGGTACTGACATACGGTAGTCTCTTGGCTTTGGAGCAAATACTATACCACCATGTATCCATTGTGGGGCTCTAATAGAACCTTGTCTTGCTCTACCAGTTCCTTTTTGTCTCCAAGGCTTTATTCCACCGCCTCGAACTTCCGCTCTAGTTTTAGCTGATTGAGTTCCTTGTCTTTTATTTGCTAGTTGTGCTACTACAACTTGGTGCATAGCATCTGTGTTAATTTCAACTCCAAATATATTTTCGTTTAGTTGAATATCTCCAACTTTTTGTGCTTCTTTATTAAACAAATCTAATGTAAGCATTCTGCATCCTCCTTTCTTTTAAAGTTACGCTTTAACAGCATTTCTTATTACAACTGTACCTTTTTTGGGACCGGGTATACCACCTTTAACTAATATAATGTTCTTTTCAAGCATTACCTTAACTATTTCAAGGTTGATTACTGTTTTATTAACATTACCCATGTGACCTGGCATATGTTTGTTTTTGAATGTTTTTGATGGATCGGAAGATGCTCCCATTGATCCAGGTGCTCTGTGGAATTTAGAACCATGACTCATTGGTCCACACGCTGCATTCCATCGCTTAATTACACCTTGGAATCCTTTTCCTTTAGAAATTCCTGATACGTCAATTTTATCTCCAGCAGCAAATATATCTGCTTTAAATTCTTGACCTACTTTATATGCACTTGTATCTTCCATTCTAAATTCTTTAACGAATCTTTTTAAAGATACACCAGCTTTAGCAAATTGTCCTTGCATCGGTTTGTTAACTAATTTTTCTCTTATGTCACCATAACCAACTTTAATAGCATTATAGCCATCATTTTCGATAGTTTTAATTTGAATGACAACACATGGACCTGCCTCAACAACTGTTACTGGAACAACTCTTCTATTCTCATCAAATATTTGAGTCATGCCAAGTTTTTTACCCATTATTGCTTTTTTCATGAAAATACACCTCCTACTTATTAGCGGACCACATTAGTGATCATAATAGTTAGTAATAGTTATCTATTACTTGCGTATAATAAATTATACTTATACGCTTCATCGCACTTATATGTACGCCTATAGTTTTATTTCGATATCAACACCAGCTGGTAAGTCTAATCTCATTAGAGCATCAACAGTTTTAGGTGATGGATTAATTATATCGATTAGTCTCTTATGAGTTCTTATTTCAAATTGTTCTCTTGAATCTTTATATTTGTGTGGAGATCTTAATACTGTAATTACATCTTTCTCTGTAGGTAGTGGTACTGGACCAGCTACTTTAGCTCCTGTAGTCTTAGCTGTTTGAACAATTTTCTCAGCTGATTGATCTAATATGTTGTGATCAAAAGCCTTTAATCTGATTCTAATTTTTTGTTTTATCATTTTTATACCCTCCTTTTCATTGCACGCTCTACTTCTTACGTGCAACAGCGGATGTTCTGTAAACTGTTCCGGGTGTTGCATACATTAAATGCACAAAACAATCGCAGGAACCCCGTCGCCCGATTCAAGATCAGGACATGCTCGGTGAAGAATAACCCGGAAGTCCGGCAACCTCTTACCTCATCGCTGTTACCACAATACAACTACTAAAGTATACAACACTTTATTTGCTTTGACAAGTATTTTTTCACTATTCTCTTATAATTTTTATGTTTGTATTTTCTGATTATATTTTTATTGTATTTAAAAGGAGAAGAGCGTCCTCTTCTCCTAAATAATAAAAGCTTTTATTATTATGAATCATCATCAATTGATATATACAAACACATTAAAACTATTATTTAACTATTGATGTAACAACTCCTGATCCTACTGTTCTTCCGCCTTCTCTGATTGCGAATCTTAATCCTTCATCCATTGCTACTTGAGTGATTAATTCAACATTCATGTCTATGTGGTCTCCTGGCATTACCATTTCCATTCCATCTGGTAACTTGATTGATCCAGTTACATCA
>NZ_JAENWL010000322.1 GCF_016650095.1 Clostridium sp.
TCATAAGAGGTAAAATAGATACACAAATAGAAAAGTCAAAGCACGAAGGATATTTACAGACATTCGTAGGAACCGGTGAAGTTTGGATCGCACCTACTAAAAAAAATAGACCAATGAACGTATAGTCCACATTTTAAAACAACCCCTACTGCATGAGGGTACATGCTGTAGGGGGTGAAACTTTAGAGTTAAATCCACTATTTTTTTTCTACAAAGATATACACTTTGTGATATATGTATGTTTTTCATACAGTTTTGCAAAATTGATTATATAAAATCCTTTTGTTTAGAATTATATTATATATATAGCAAGTTATTGTAGGTGCATGTAAGTGCTTGCAAGTGAATGCAAGTGGTTAACTTACTAAATACAAAATTATGCTATAGGCTTATAGCATAATTTTTCTAAATGGAGGATTTAAAATGAGATTTAATTTTGATCAAACTATTGATGTAGAAAAAACAAATGCTTATATGGTTGGTGCTGGACTTGCATCACTATCGGCTGCGGTATTTTTAATTAGAGATGGACATGTTCCAGGAAAAAATATTCATATATATGAAGAATTAAACGTAACAGGTGGAAGTATGGATGGAAATGGTAATGCTGAGGATGGTTATGTAATCCGTGGTGGGAGAATGTTTGATAGAGAAGCTTATGCTTGTACTTTTGGAATAATGGAAAGTATTCCTTCATTAACTGATCCTAAAATTTCAATACTTGATGAATTTAATGCTTTCAATAAAAAAATTCATACTCATGCAAAAGCTAGATTAATAGATAACGAAGCTAAAATAACTGATGTATCATCTTTGGGATTGGTTCGCGCGGATAGATTAGCATTAATGGATATAATGATTAATCCAGAAGATTCACTTGGCACAAAAAGTATTAAAGAGTGTTTCCCAGAATCATTTTTTAAATCAAATTTCTGGCTTCAATGGACTACGCTCTTTGCATTTGAGACTTGGCACAGTGCTGTAGAACTTAAGAGATATCTGCATAGATTTATCCAAGAGTTACCACGTTTAAGTGATTTATCTGGAATACGTCGTACGCCATACAATCAATATGATTCAATGTTATTACCTATGACAAAATGGTTAGAAGCACAAGGTGTTAATTTTGAATTGGACTGCAGAGTAACTGATTTTGAATTTGAGCCATCAAATACTGAAACTACAGTTACGGCATTCAAGTGTATTAAAAATGGAAAAGAAACTAGAATAGAGCTTTCGAAGGGAGATCTTGCTTTTGCTACTATTGGTTCGTTAACAGCTGGGACAAGTCTTGGATCAATGACTACAGCGCCAGTAATTAATGACAAACATGTGGGCGGAACGTGGGATCTTTGGGAAAAAATCGCTGAGGGTCGTCCTGAGTTTGGTAAGCCTCAGGTTTTCGATGAACGCGTTGAGCAGTCGATGTGGGAGTCCTTTACAGTTACTCTTAAAGACCCAACAATGTATAAAAGAATAATAGAATTCTCAGGAAATCAGCCAGGAACTGGGGCTCATATGACATTTAGAGATTCTGCATGGCTCATGACAATAGTGCTGCATAATCAACCACATTTTCTTAGTCAACCTGATAATATAGAAATTATATGGGGCTATTCATTATTCCCATATGCAAAAGGTGATTTTATAAAGAAAAGAATGGTGGATTGCACTGGAGAGGAAATATTAGCTGAGGTATTATATCATCTAAACTTTAGAGAAGATATGGATAAGATTCTTAAAACATCTATTTGTATACCATGTATATTACCTTTTACAACAGCACAATTTTTAACTAGAGCAAAGGGTGATAGACCTCAAAATATTCCAGAAGGTTCAACTAACTTAGCATTACTTGGACAGTTCTGTGAAATAGAAGATGATGTCGTATTTACTATGGATTATTCTGTAAGAGGCGCGCAAATCGCTGTGTATAAATTCCTAGATTTAAATAAAAGACTTACCCCTATTTATAAAGGACAACACGATATTCGTGTATTAATTAATGGTGCCCTTGAAATGATGAAGGATGACAATCTAAGTAAGGAATTAGCTGCAATAAAATCTTTGTTAAAATAATTCAAATAATATGAAAAAGGTCATAAGCTTTAAATAAAAGCTTATGACCTTTTTAAGCATTTTGCCTTAAGTTTGCTACATATTTTCTATGGAAATGGCTCGTACTGGTGAACCATCAGCATTTTCATTTTTTAGTGGCATAATACTTAAAATAAAATATTCATTGTTAATAGAGTCTAAATTTGTTAGGTTCTCAATAATTAAGATGTTCTTTGGCATTAATATTTTATGCACTGCAAATGTGGTTGAATCCATATCATCAATTGAAATTGCATCAATCCCAATGCCTTTTAAATTAAAATTTGATAGCCATTTAGCTGATTCTACGCTTAAAGAAGGAAAACCTTCATAATACTTTTTATCTCCCCAGTATTTACTCCATCCTGTTTTTATTATAATGAATTCAACACTTTTTATTTTTTTCTCAAAGGGCTTTAGATTTTCAATATTTATTAATTCTATCTTTTCTTTTGAAAAATCCAGAATGATAGCATTTCCAATAAAATGTTCTATATCTAAATTATCTAAATAAGGACCATCACTGAGCATATGTGCAGGGGCATCTATATGCGTACCAGTATGTGAGTACATAGTGATTTTTGCCTCTTGAAAGCCATCCCTTTCCAATGTATTTGCTTTTTCAAAAATTGGCTGTTCAGTTCCTGGAAAAACGGGCATATTCGGATAAATAGTATGTGTTAAATCGGTAACTCTCATAATGACCCTCCCATAATATTCTTTTTATTCATATATTACTTTACTTACGCTACGAAGTCTACCTTTGATAGGTGTCTTTTGTAATTCATCAAACACTAACTCACCTTTATTATTTAATATTTCTACAAAGGTGGATATATCAATTATATTGATAATTCCTATATCATCTTTTGTCATACCTTCAATACTACAAAGGGTACCTACGATATCTACCGCCCTCATCTTTGTTTTTTTACCTGCATTAATATGTAATTTCATAATTTCTTTGCTGAGCTCAGCGCCTTTTGCTTCTTTAATTTCAGGGACTGTATTCATTTTGACCTCAAATTCTTCTATGGAATCATTCACGATTTCGGATTCCGGGCTTTCTTTTAAAAGAATCTCTTTACCAATATAATGCTGTATATCATCTAAAAACCTAGACTCGTTTTTTGTAGCGAAAGTAATTGCTTTACCCATCTTTCCTATGCGTCCAGTTCTTCCTATCCTATGAACATAACTTTCCTTATCGTAAGGTATATCATAATTAATTACAAGGCTGATATTATCTATGTCTATCCCTCTAGCTGCAACATCTGTAGCTACAAGATACCTAAAAAGACCTTGTTTAAAATCATTCATTACTTTTAACCTATCACTTTGTTCCATTCCACCATGTATTTTCCTACAAGTATATTCGACCTTTGAAAGTTGATTATAAACTGAATCTACCTTTACTTTTGTATTGCAGAATATTATACAGCTATCAGGGTTTTCTATTGTAGTTATATCTCTTAAAAGTTTTATTTTACCTTGTTCATTTACGTTATATCGTTCTTGACATATATTATCTGCCGTTTTATTTTGGTCCTCTATTTCTATGTATATAGGATCTTTCATGTAATTTTGTCGAAGTGTCTCTATGTCTCTAGGCATTGTGGCTGACAATAACATAGTCAAGCGCTGCTTTGGCAAGCTGTTTATTATTGTTTCTATCTGCTCTACGAATCCCATATTAAGCATTTCATCAGCTTCATCTATTACAAGATATTTTATATTTGATGTATCAAATGTACCTTTATCTAAATGATCTATAATGCGACCAGGTGTACCAACTACTACATGGGTCTTTTGTTTAAGCTCCTTTTTTTGATCATAAAAAGGGGACTGTCCATAAACTGCAGCTACTTTAAGTCTTTTAAATCTACCTATGTTAAAAATATCTTCTTTGACTTGAATAGTAAGTTCTCTTGTTGGTGTAAGCACTAATGCTTGAGGTTTATTTTCTTCCCAATCCACTAATTCGCAAATAGGAATGGCATATGCTGCAGTCTTGCCGCTTCCAGTTTGGGACTTTACTACTACATCCTTTTGTGCTAGCACAGCAGGTATAACTTGCTTTTGGACTTTTGTTAAGTCTTTGAATTTTAACATACTTATTGCTTTTAATAATTCACTGCTTAAATTATAATCACTAAAGTTTTCTTTTATCATTTGATCATCTCCTAATGCACATACTAACCTTTTTATTATATCACATCCATGAATTTTAACGTAAATGGTACAAATATCTCTTCTATTGTAAAAACTTTTAATTGACAATATATAACACAAA
>NZ_JAENWL010000392.1 GCF_016650095.1 Clostridium sp.
ACCTCTTTTATATATTGATAATAGTAACATAATAATCTTCCATTATATAATTTCCTGTTTTTATCTGATTTCTTTCCAAATTGCTTCTCAAACTCACGGTTAGATGTTATAACAAAGCAAGACCACTCATTTAAGTTTGAATACATTTCTCCAAGACCTTCATGAAGTTTTTTTACTTCTGCTTGCTCTCCCAATCTTTCTCCATATGGCGGATTTGTTATTATAACCCCATATTTCTGCCTAGACGTAAACTCTTGCATTGGTATTTTTTGAAATTTTATAAATTCATTTACTCCTGCTTTTTCAGCATTCTGACCTGCTGTCCTAAGTAAAGAGGCATCAATATCTGATGCTAGTATTTCAACTTTGTTTGGATTTATAGTTTTTCTTGCACCTTCTCGTACTTGCTCCCAAACATCCTTCTCTATATTGGGCCAAGTCTCACTCACAAATTCTCTGTTTAATCCTGGCGCCATGTTTTTAGCTATAAGTGCTGCTTCTATGGGAATAGTTCCTGAACCACAAAGTGGGTCTGCTAGAACTCTTGTGCTATCCCATTTACTTATTAGAACAAGTGCTGCAGCTAAGGTTTCCTTTAGTGGTGCTTCACCAGCATATTCTCTATATCCTCTCTTATGTAGTCCAACACCTGAGGTATCTACTGATAAAGTCACTATGTCTCTTAAAATAGCAACCTCTATTTTATACACTGGGCCATCTTCCGAAAACCACTCTTTATCATATTTTTTCTTCATTGATTCTACTACTGCTTTTTTTACTATGCCTTGACAATCTGGCACACTATGTAGCTGTGATTTTACAGATTTGCCTACGATATGCATCTTACCATCTTCAGGTATTAAATTACCCCAATCAACTGCAAGTGTTCCTTGAAATAAGTCTTCGAAGGACAATGCCTTAAATTCAGCCATCTTTATATAAAGTCTCTCCGCGGTTCTTAGCCAAGTATTGCATATAGCAATATCCATTTCATCCCCTTCAAAGGTTACTCTTCCGTTTTCCACATTTAAATTTTCATACCCTAGTACTTTTAGCTCTTTCGCTGTAACTGCTTCTATTCCAAAAGTAGTAGTGGCAATTAAAGTATACATCATATATTATCTCTCCCATTTCTTCTTTTCTTTATTGCTAGTATCACTCATATTATAATATCTCTATTTGTTACTATTGTCTAGAAATTTTAAATTATGCACATGAAAATCAGGTACATAAAAATAAAAGTGTCAGAATTACCTCTGACACTTAAGTTTATTTTTTTTATTTAAAAGCCTTGTTAATTATCCCCTGCCTTACTCTTTTCAGGTAAAACTAAGTTTAATATTACACCCACTAGCGTAGCTAGAGCAACCCCTGCAATGTCAACTTGCGCTCCTGCGAATGGGAACGTAATACCGCCTCCACCAATACCCAAAACTATTATCACAGATGCAATTATTAAATTTCTCTTTTTACTAAAATCAACTTTATCTTCCACAAAAATTCTAAAACCAGAGGATGCAATTATTCCAAATAACATTACACTAACTCCTCCAATTACAGGCAGTGGAATATTTGCTATTACTGCTGAAACTGGTCCTATGAATGATAATATGATTGCTATGATAGCAGCTCCTCCAATTACCCAAACACTGTAAACCTTTGTGATTGCCATAACCCCTATATTCTCACCATAAGTCGTATTAGGCGGCCCTCCTACAAAACCTGCAAATATTGTAGCAACACCATCTCCCAGTATTGATTTATTAAGACCTGGATCTTTTGTGAAGTCACGTCCTACAACATTACTTGTAACATATACATGTCCAATATGTTCAGCCAGGGTTACGAAAGCCACTGGTGCCATGAGCATAATTGCATTCATGTTAAAAGTTGGCATCACAAAACTTGGTAATGTAATAAATTTAGCAGACCCTATTTCCTTTAAAGCTTCGCTTGGAATTACTCCTAGGAATATAGAAAGTGCGTATCCAACTACCATTGCGATCAAAATAGGTACTACTCCGAAAAACCCTTTAAAATACATACTACCCATTATTGCTGTTCCTAGTGTTAACATTGATACTAATATCCATGTACCTCTAGATACACCTTCCAGCGCTGGGTCTGTAAATGTAGCATTTAGTCCTGCCCAATTTATTGCAACGCCAGCTAAGCTAAGTCCAATTACAATTACAACAGAACCTACCACAACTGGGGATAACGTTCTATCTAACCATTTGGTTCCTGCAATTTTAATAATAAAAGCTACGATTACATATACACACCCTGCAGCGATAATTCCTGATAGCATAGAACTTTGTCCATATAACTTTGTGGCTACACCCATAGGTCCTATAAATGCGAAGGATGATCCTACATATGCTGGTAGCCTAGCTTTTGTACATAAAATATACAATAGTGTTCCTACACCACTACAAAACAGTGCAATTGATGGACTAAGGCCTGTGATCATTGGTACAAGTATAGTTGCCCCCACCATAGCAAATAAGTGCTGGAGACTTAGCGGGATAGTCTTGAGTATCGGTAATCTTTCATCAACATCTATAAAATCTTTCATTTAGTTCCTCCTTTTAGTCTCGCTGGACTATATTAAAAAAGATCAAAGTTCAAATATACTTACTGAATCCTTTTCATCGATTTCTGAAAGTTCAACAGAAATCATTTCCTTGCCTGAAGTAGGTATGTTTTTTCCTACATAATCTGCTCTAATTGGTAGTTCTCTGTGTCCTCTATCTACTAAAACAGCTAATTGTATCATTTGAGGCCTACCCTTATCTATTATGGCATCGATTGCTGCCCTTACGGTTCTTCCAGTGTACAATACATCATCTACTAAAATTATTTTTTTTCCTATTACATCTATACCTAAATCTAAATCATTTAAAACTGGCTGATCATTTATTGATGTAAGGTCATCTCTATATAAAGTGATATCAACACTGCTTACTGGGACTTTAATTCCTTCGAACTGTTCTATTAAAAGAGCAATTCTTTCTGCAATTGGTACACCTCGTCTTTTTATTCCTACAAGTATTATATTTTCTATTCCCTTGTTCTTTTCAATAATTTCATGTGCTACTCTTGTCAATGTTCTTTTTATGGCTTTTTCATCTAATAACACTGATTTTAATTCCATAATTCCCCCCACCTTATAGTATTATTTATTCCTTGAGACCTAAGGCATCTGAAAGAAAAAAGCCTTTACCAAAAGGTAAAGGCATACTATACACACATAATAGTATTACTAGCTTTATCCTTATGATCTCTCTGGAACATTTAAAGGCATAAATATTATATTAAAAATATA
>NZ_JAENWL010000280.1 GCF_016650095.1 Clostridium sp.
GAAGTCGTAACAAGGTAGCCGTAGGAGAACCTGCGGCTGGATCACCTCCTTTCTAGGGAGTAGATGCAGAGATTTCGATTTCTGTACTAGAAGAATATTAATTTATTCTTCAAAAATTCTATTGTAATTACTCGTTACCTACTTCTCTGTTTAATTTTGAGAGACTAATAGTCTAAAAAATGTAATGAGCAATTGTATAAACACTATTTAGTGTTTATGATTGGTCATTTTATTTTTTTAAAAAAATATTCTAGAATTTTAAACTGAGGAGGACTATATGAATTTAATAGCGGCAGTCGATTTAAACTGGGGGATTGGGAACAAGTGTGATTTATTAGAAAAGATACCGGAAGATATGAAGTACTTTAAAGAAAAAACCCTAGGAAAAGTTATTGTAATGGGAAGAAATACACTTGAATCTTTCCCTAATAAGAAGCCATTAGAACAAAGAATTAATATTGTGCTTACCAAAAATAAAAACTATAACTGTGAAGGTGCCATTCTATGTTATTCATTAGAGGAACTTTTTAAAGAATTAAAAAAGTATAATGAAGAAGATATATTTATTATAGGCGGTGAATCTATTTATTTTCAATTGATTACTCATTGCCATAAGGCATATATAACTAAAATATATAAAGAGTATGAACATGATAAAAAATTAGTAAATTTAGATAAATGTACTTTATGGGATAAATCCTCAACTAGTGAAAAACGGAAATTTAAAGAGGACATATTTTACACCTTTAATACCTATGTTAAAAAATTATAATGATGATACAAAAAAACAAACTCCCACGAAATCGTGGGAGTTTGTTTTTTATATCATCATTTTTTATTAATAAGCAAAGATTAGTTTGCCTTGAGTAGCAGCTACCTTCTTAGAAGTTAACCATGTATTTGTTACAGTGTTATCATAAAAGTACAAGGCTCCATTAGTGGGGTCTGTTCCTTTTAGTGCTTCATATGCTGCATTAGTAGCAGTATTAGATGCGACCTTTTTAATCATACCATTCATTACTGGAGTGAATTGGTAGTGACCGTTGCTTTTCTCATTAATAACTGAACTGATATTATTCGGATACTGTGAACTTTGAACTCTATTTACTACTACAGCACCTACAGAAAGCATTGCGTCGTAACTCTCGCCAGATGCCTCAGCAGTTATTAGTCTAGCCAATAATTTCACGTCAGTATTGGAATACTTAATAACTTTAGAAGTATTCTGTGGCTGAGCTTGTCCACTTTTAAGAGCTGTTTGTGGTGGAGTTTCTTCACTACCTGAATTAGTTGGAATTTTAAAGGTATCTCCAGGGTAAATAGTATCATTCCACTTATTATTTTCATTTCTTATTTCAATCAAAGGTAAACTATATCTTTTTGCAATGAAATATAAGGAATCTCCACTAACTACTGTATAAGTTTTATTTGGAACATCAAGTACTTGCCCGGAATATATAGTACTGTTTGATAGTCCATTATTTTTAATTAAGACATTTGCAGTTGTATTATAAACGTTACCGATTTCACCTAATGTATCTCCTGGTTTAACTTTATATGAAGCAGCATATACAGAGCTGCTACTAACTAAAGTTAAGGTTAACGCTAATAAAGCACTTTTTAAATTTAATTTAATAATAACGAGTCCTCCTTCAAAAGCCTACGAGGTTAGTTGATGGATTCGGGTTAAAGGTACCCTACTCTAAATAAGAGATTCACCCCATAAGGAAGTCCCCCGTTCTCCATTTAGGAGATTTGGCAATGTAATGTCATTATTGTAACATAAATCGACAAATTAATCTATGTAAAAAACTTGCATTAATAACCACATTCGTTTATTAAAAATAAAACTGTTAATAAATGTTAAATACATTGTTGATAAATATATTTAAATTAATTTCTTAATAAATATATATATTATTTATTTTTGCTAATACTATAAGTTAAGCGATGCAATAAATGTTTTGTACCATAAAAATAAAGAGGAGGTGTTATTTTGGAGAATGATAACAATAGAAAAATAACTAGAGAAAAGCAAATCGTAGAAGAAGGAAGTGGAAAAAAGAAAACTTTTATAAGTGAAGTTCAGGAATTCAAAAAACCAGAAGGTTATAATGACGCTTTTAAAGAATACTATCCTGAACAAGAATAAAATATATTGTATATTTTTAAGGTTAAATAGAACACTGATATTTCGAAAAATAAAGAATCAAGCTCAACTTGAGCTTGATTCTTTATTTTTGCATAAATTAAATTTAATTTATGAATTTGCTTTTAAGGATTGGGTTAATTACAATAATTTTTTGTAGAGAGTATCCGACAAACGAATTAAACACTGAAGTGGGAAGAACTATGGACACGAAAAGTACTAAAAAAGGTGCAGGTAAACCAAATAGAATAAGAGCTGAACCTAGAAAAATGCTTCCACTTATTATAGTTCCAAGAAAATAAATACTTGCTAATTTAATTGGAGAATCAGAATTCAAATTTTTATATATACCATATACTATGATTGAAGTTATTGTTTTATCTATAATGCTTGGGAGTTGACCACCTGGAAAAGTAGTACTTAGGGCAGCTAAAATACCTGCAACTATACCAGTAACAATAGCGATTTTAAAGTTTTTAGTGAGTATGATAGATAAAATCATAAATATCAATAAGAAATCTGGTTTCATTCCTAAAAATATACCGGGTGTAATTTGATGCAATATAAGACCTATTGCAAGTAACAGAGAAGTTATTATTATTTTATTTGTTTTCATAAAAAGCAGCTCCTTTTTAAAATAAATTAGATTTATTGGTTTTAATATTATCTTAAAAGCAAGTATCTTTCAGCACATCACATTAACCACCACCTTTATTTTATTATTTAAAATAAAAAAAACTTCCACCCTATATTAGGGCGAAAGATATTCGCTGTACCACCTAAATTATGCTAACAAAACTAAGCATATTTTATAATTCGAGCACTAAAATGCTCTAGCCCTTTCAACAGTGGGCATCCGGTAACTACTACTCTCAAAATATGATTTCGGGTTACTTCTAGCAGGTCCATTCACTAAAGTTATCAATACTGAGATTACACTATCCTCAGCTCTCTGAAATTGCATGGCTTTAATTACTCTTCCTGTTCAACGAATTTAAAATATTAAATAAAGTATAGCACTAAAAATATTAAATGTAAACATTTATTTTGTTTAATAGACATTATTATTTTAATAACATAATAATCATTATAGTTTGAAGTTTTTTAGTGGAAAAGATTAACCTTTAAGTTTATAATTGTTATAAAGTTCTGGGAAGAAAGGGGGAGAGTAATTATGTTTGGTACAATTGTTAACTCGTTATCAATATTAGTTGGCGGAATTATAGGCTCGTTACTTAAAAATAAAATTTCTAATACATATAACGAGACAATTATGAAAGCTCTAGGACTATGTGTAATCATTATTGGATTAAAGGGTGCACTTCAGGTAAATAATATATTGATACTAATTATTAGCCTTACATTAGGAAGCCTAATTGGTGAAATGATAAAAATTGAAAAAGGAATAGAAAATGTTGGAGCGTGGTTAGAGAGTAAAGTTTCAAGCCGAAATGGAGTGGCAAATGGATTTGTAACAGCTAGTTTGGTGTTTTGTGTTGGCGCAATGTCTATAATGGGATCACTTGAGAGTGGTCTTTCTAAGAATTATAGTATATTGTATGCCAAATCTTTACTAGATGGTATATTTGCAATTATTTTTTCATCTTCTATGGGTATTGGAGTATGTTTTTCCGCTATATCAGTTTTTGTATATCAAGGTATAATAACTCTAACAGCTTCTCTTATGAAACAATTTTTAATAGCTTCTGTAGTGAATGATATGTCGGCTGTCGGGGGATTACTAATTGTAGCAATTGGTGCAAATATGCTTGATATTAAAAGAATAAAAGTTGGAAACATGCTTCCAGCTATTTTCCTGCCTCTTTTATATTATATGTTCAGAAAGGCTATTGGGTTTTAGTAAAGATTAAAATTATTATAAACAAAGACAAGACTTCAATATTATAATATTGAAGTCTTGTCTTTGTTTATAAAACTATTCTATTGAAATTCTATAGTGCTATTATCAAGCCAAGTCCACTCAGGTTTAAAAACTTTTACATCAGCTAAAAGCTGATGGAAAGCTAAATCCGCTTGTTTTGCTTCGAAAAGTACATCTAAATCCATTCCTAAAGGAATACATTTTTCTATAAACTCAATGAAGGATGCTGCATCAATATTATCAGCATGTTTTTTATCTTTTTCACCAGTTTTAGGGCTAGAAAAATGTACTTTTGCTGGTAGAGGTTGACCTTCCCAAGTGGAAAATATATCTTTTAACATAGGTTCTAGTTCATCGCCACCGTTGTTGCAGTTGTGGTGGTGTACATCTAATACCATAGGTGCATTTATTTCTTTGCATATGTTTAATACTTCTTTTGTAGTAAAGCTTTTATCATCATTTTCAAATACTAACAATTGTGTTATTTCTTTTGGTAAGTTATTGAAATTCTTAAAGAATCTTTCTGTTGCAGCAGCTTTTCCACCCTCTTTACCACCTATGTGCAATACCATTTTTCCTAGGGGATAGTTAAGATCTTGAAAAAGATTTGCGTGGAACTGAAGATTTTTTGCAGTAGATTTTATTACCTCTTCCTTAGAACTGTTTATAACATTAGATTCATCAGGATGAGTATCTACCCTTAAATTATTATTATTAATGAAATTTCCAAGCCAATCAAAATCCATTTTTAAAATTCTTCTAAATTCCCAGTCTGTAACTTCAGGATGAGTTGCTAATGGGATTAAAGCAGAAGTTATTCTGTAAAAGTGGACATTGTTTCTTACAGTATATTCTAGAATTTTATACAGATCATTCACGTTTGATACTGCTACCTTTTGTAGTTTTTCAAGTTTATCTCTAGCCGTCGATTGTTTAGTATATGTAGAAAAAGTTAC
>NZ_JAENWL010000159.1 GCF_016650095.1 Clostridium sp.
AGCATACTCTAAAGGACTAACTAAAATACTTGAAATAGAAGGGTATACCATAGAAACAGTACCCTCGGCAGAAGCTGCTATAGAAAAAATTAAGCACAAAAAATATCAGATGGTATTGACTGATTTAATGATGGATGGAATGAACGGCATAGGGCTTTTAGAAAAAATTATAGAATTAGATCAGGATATCAAAGTAATACTCATGACTGCATATGCTACTATATCTAATGCCGTAGATGCTATGAAAAAAGGAGCAGTATCGTATTTTGTAAAAGGAAATGATCCAGTTGAACTTATAAAAGAAATAGAAAAAATATATAAAGCTTACAAAAAATCAGAACTCACCTCTAAAATATATGATAAAAAAGAGAATTTGCTTTTAGAATCAGAAAATAAAGACTTTAAAAAAATTATAGATATGGCTCGGAAAGTAGCTCAAACCACTGTTAACGTGATTTTGCTTGGAGAGTCGGGAGTAGGAAAAGAAGTATTTGCAAACTACATCCATACTCAGAGCGAGCGTGAAAACAAACCCTTTGTAGCAGTGAACTGTCATGCTTTATCTGAAAGTATATTAGAATCTGAACTATTTGGACATATGAAGGGAGCTTTCACTGGTGCCAATGAAGAAAGAATTGGTAGATTTGAATCAGCTAGCATGGGAACTTTATTTCTAGATGAAATAGCTGACATGCCATTATCCACTCAAATCAAACTACTAAGAGTCATTGAAGACAGAGCAATTGAAAAAATAGGTAGCAACATAAGTACCACCGTTGATTTTAGACTTATAACCGCCACCAACAAATCTATAATAAAACTAATAGACCAAGGACTGTTTAGAGAAGATTTTTACTATAGAATAAACACCATAATCATTGAAATACCACCGCTCAGGGAACATAAAGAAGACATACATAGTTTGGCTGATAACTTCATAACTACAGCATCTAAGCAAATGAAGAAAGAAATACATACCATCGAACCTGAAGTTTGGGAATATCTAAACCAGTATGACTATCCAGGCAATATACGCGAATTTAAAAACATAATCGAAAGGCTGGTAGTATTTAGTGAAAATGGTGTTATATCAAAAGATGATTTGCTGATACATGAAGCGCCTACTACAAACAATGAAGGAGATCAAACATTAAAAGCATTTAGGTCTGCAATAGAAAAAAAATATATAGAAACAGTCTTGATAAAAAATAAATTTAGCATGACAAAAACAGCAAAAGTATTAGGTATCACTCGAAGGCAGCTACAAAATAAAGTCAATGAATATGAGATACAAAAATAAAAATGGGCAATTTTTTTCCATATTAGGTGGAAAAAAATTGCCCGTTTTTATTATGGATATAGAAATTAAATATAAACGTTTACAGCTTCATTCTAAAAAATAATTCTGATAAGCATGGATAGGCAAGGATTTGACTAAAATCTAAAGCTCTTTTTAGAAAAATATGAAGACTAAAAGAGATTGGCATAATAAATGCTATATATAAAAGCAAATGAAACGTTACATAATTTATTAATAATCTAAATATTAAAAAAATTTATTCATTTGGAGGTTTGCTTTAATGAAAAATTCATCAAAACATTCAGTGGTTATAGGTTTTGCATTATTTGCAATGTTTTTCGGTGCAGGAAACCTGATTTTTCCACCATCCCTCGGAAAAGCTGCAGGAAGCTCATTTTTTGGATCCATAATAGGCTTTCTCATTACAGGAGTCGGTCTTCCATTAGCTGGAATAATTGCCTGTGCCAAAATTAATGGTACTTATGACAAAATGGCCAATAGGGTAGGTAAAAAATTTGCTATATTAACCGGCATAGCTTTAATTCTTGTTATAGGACCGTTATTTGCGATTCCAAGAACTGCTGCAACAACTTTTGAACTTGGAATACATCCAATATTTCCATCTGTACCACAAAATATAGCAGTTATATTGTATTTTGCAATAGCACTTGTATTTGTGCTTAAACCATCTTCAATAATTGATAATATAGGTAAAATACTTACACCTGTACTATTATTAATGCTCGCTATAATTATATTTAAAGGGATAATAGATCCTATTGGACCAATTGTAAATACATCTTACGAAGGTGGATTATCAAAAGCTTTAATAGAAGGTTATCAAACAATGGATGCTATGGCTTCTGTTATATTTGCAGGAATAATTATTTCAGCTCTTAGATCGAAAGGTTATGAAAATGCAAAGGATATAATGAAGATGACTATAAAATCAGCACTAGTTGCTGTAGCGGGACTCGCCTTTGTATATGGTGGACTTATGTATCTTGGAACACAAACAAGTACTTTGTTTCCAGCAGATATAGCTAGAACTAAGCTCGTTACAGAAATTGTTAGGCTAGACCTAGGCAGTATCGGTGCAGTTATTCTTGGTTTATGTGTTGCTCTTGCATGCCTAACAACTGCTATAGGATTACTTGCAAGTGGAGCAGAATTCTTTGCTAATCTTTCAAAAAACAAGGTATCTTACAAGACCTCTGCTGTTATTATGGCCTTAGTAAGTGGATTAATAGCTACTAAAAACGTAGATTCTATAATTACATTGGCAGGCCCTGTTTTACAAATTTTATATCCAATTGTAATAGTTCTTATAGTTATTACTTTGTTTGGAGATAAAGTTAAAAGTAATAAGGTTGTTGCCATAACTACATACACGGCCTTAGTAATAAGTATTTTAGATACTGTAAACGGTTTATCAGGAAATGCTATAGGTTTTATTAAATTTATTCCTTTAGCCAGTGCAGGATTCGCATGGGTTATACCTACTATACTAGCTTTTATAATTTCCAATATTTCTATAAAACCAAAAGAATATGCTATAGATGAAGATGAATATGCTTCAAATTTTGAAGGGTAATGGGCATATTGCTAACAGAAATATGGAATAAGAGTTATATTTGGTATTGATATACATATGTTACCCCCTACAGGTTGAACAAACAACAATCAATATTATTGAAAGGTTAACCTACATGGAGTAAATTTTCAAATTTTATAAATTTCTATTTAAAAGGAGGGTTAAATATGCCAAGAGTAAGTTTCAGAGAAGACAGATGTAAAGGCTGCGGTCATTGTGTAACTGCATGCCCTAAGAAAATCATAAGTTTTTCAAAAAAATTAAATATAAAAGGATATCATGCAGCAACAGTAACAGAAGAAAAAATGAAAGATTGTATTGGATGTGCATCTTGCGCGAAGATGTGTCCTGACTGCGTAATAACGGTTGAAAAGTAAAGAATAGGAGGATGTACTTATGGGAGAAAAAGTGTTAATGAAAGGTAATGAGGCGATTGGAGAAGCAGCTATAAGAGCAAATTGTAAATGTTTCTTTGGATATCCAATAACACCTCAAACAGAGATATCTGCATATTTATCGAGAAAAATGCCTAAAATCGATAGGGTTTTCTTACAAGCAGAAAGCGAAATCGCAGCTATAAACATGGTTTATGGAGCTGCTGGTACAGGAGTAAGATGTATGACATCTTCAAGTTCGCCAGGAATAAGCTTAAAAGCAGAAGGAATATCATACATAGCAGGAGCAGAGCTTCCATGCGTTATTGTAAATATAGTTAGAGGTGGTCCAGGACTTGGTAGTATACAACCAGCTCAATCAGATTACTTCCAAGCAACTAAAGGCGGAGCACATGGTGATTTTAATATGCCAGTATATGCACCAGCATCAATACAAGAAATGGTAGACCTCGTTCAAGATGCTTTTGATACTGCGGACATGTACAGAACTCCTGTAATGGTAATGGGAGACGGTATGCTTGGACAAATGATGGAACCAGTAGAATTTAAAGAAAGAGAATCAAAAGTACTACCAGAAAAAACATGGTCTGCGTCTGGCTTAAAAGGAAGAAAAAAACATAATGTAATAAACTCTCTTTATCTTCTATCAGAAGAGCTAGAAGAACATAATATAAAATTACAAGCAAAATTTAAAGAAATAAAGAAAAATGAAGTAAGATATGAAATATATAATTGTGATGGTGAAAGTGATTTAATAATGGTTGCATACGGAACAACATCAAGAATATGCAAAAACGTTGTTAAAATGGCAGAAAAAGAAGGTATAAAATTAGGATTAATAAGACCAATTACACTTTGGCCTTTCCCAGTTGAAGCTTTTGAAAAAACTATAAATCACACAAAACATGGATATATATCTGTAGAAATGAGCTGTGGACAAATGGTTGAAGACGTTAGACTTTCAGTTGAAGGAAGAAAACCAGTACACTTCTACGGAAGATCAGGTGGAATGGTTCCTCATCCCGAGGATATATTAAACAAAATCAAAGAAATAATAGGGGGTGCAAAATAATGGCAATTGTATTTGAACCAACTAAAGCATTATTAGATGTTCCTACGCATTATTGTCCTGGATGTACTCATGGCTTAATCCATAGATTAGTGGGAGAAGTTCTTGAGGAGTTAGACGTAATAGATAAAACTATAGGAGTAGCTCCAGTTGGATGTTCTGTTTTAGCATATGACTATTTCGCATGTGATATGTTTGAAGCGGCACATGGAAGAGCACCGGCAGTTGCTACAGGAATTAAAAGATCTAATCCAGATTCAGTAGTGTTTACATACCAAGGAGATGGAGATCTTGCAGCAATAGGTACAGCTGAAATAGTACATGCTGCGACTCGTGGAGAAAACATTGTTACTATCTTCGTAAACAACTGTATTTACGGCATGACTGGTGGACAAATGGCTCCAACTACTCTTCCAGGTCAAGTAACGGAAACAACTCCTTATGGAAGAGATACAAAATTGCAAGGACATCCTATTAGAGTATCAGAAATGATATCAACCCTGGCAGGTGCTTGTTATGTAGAAAGAGTATCAACAGATAGTGTGCCTAATGTTAATAAAGCTAAAAAAGCTATAAAGAAAGCTTTCCAAAATGCAATTGCAGGGAAAGGTTTTTCAATGGTTGAAGTATTGTCAATATGCCCAACTAACTGGGGATTATCACCTGATGAGTCAATGGGTTGGCTTAAGGATAATATGATACCATTTTATACTCTAGGAGTTAAAAAAGACACAACTGGGGAGGTGAAATAATATGGTAGCACAAGAAATTATATTTGCAGGATTTGGTGGTCAAGGTACCCTTTCAATGGGGAAATTTTTAGCATATGCAGGTATGGATGCCAACATGAATGTTTCGTGGCTTCCATCTTATGGCCCAGAAATGCGTGGAGGTACTGCTAACTGCTCAGTTATAATGTCAGATGAACCAGTTGGTTCACCAATAATTAACGAGCCAAACACATTAATAGTTATGAATAGACCATCTCTTGATAAGTTTGAAGATACTTTGGCTAAAGGTGGACTATTAATATTGGATTCTGACCTTGTAGACAGAATACCAACCAGAGATGATATAGAAGTAATATGTATTCCAGCTCAAACAGAAGCTATGAAAATTGGAAGTAAGCAGATTGCTAACATGGTACTTCTAGGAGCCTTAGTAAATAAAACAGGAATAGTATCTATGGAAGACTTAGTAAGTGCTTTAAAAGCTCATGGTAAAGAAAAATTCTTTGAAATAAATAAAAAGGCCCTCGAAATAGGAGCGTCTTATACTAAGTAATTTACATTTAACTGGGTATGTAAATCTACCCAGTTAATTTTGGAACTATCGTAAGGTATATTGTAATTATGAATAGAATGCGTTGTAGTATAAATATTAAAATTCGATTTTTTTGGAGGAATTATAAATGAACATTCGTTTTTCAGATAGAGTTAAAACTTTAAAAGCTTCGGAAATCAGAGAGCTTCTTAAATTCGCTGAAAATCCAGAAATTATATCCTTTGCAGGTGGACTTCCTTGTCCAGAATTATTTCCAGTAGAAGAATTGCAGACAATCGTTCAACAAGTGCTTAAAACAGACGGAAGAGCTGCCTTACAATATGGGCCAACTGAAGGTATCCATTCTTTAAGAGAAATTATTGCAACGCAAAGAATGAAACCAGCCAATGTAGATGTTACAGCAGATAATATTACTATAACTGCAGGTTCGCAACAAGGTATAGAATTCTCAGCAAAAATATTTTTAAATAAAGGCGATGTAGTTATCTGTGAAAGCCCGAGTTATTTAGGTGCACTTAATGCATTTCAAGCATATATGCCAAAATTTGTAGCGATACAAATGGATGATAATGGAATGATTATTGATGAAGTTGAAAAAGCTCTTAAGCAATATCCTAACGCTAAAATGATTTATACAATTCCAGATTTTCAAAATCCAACAGGCATAACAATGAGTGATGACCGTAGAAAGAGATTAGCAGAGCTTGGAGCTAAATATCAAATTCCTATAATAGAGGACAACCCTTATGGAGACCTAATATATGAAGGATCAAGACATCCTTCAATCAAGAGCTTTGATAAAGAAGGATGGGTTATTTATCTTGGAACTTTTTCAAAAACATTCTGTCCCGGACTTCGGTTAGGATGGGTATGTGCATCAAATGAAATACTCCAAAAATATATCATAGTTAAACAGGGAGCAGATCTTCAATGTAGCTCTTTTGACCAAAGGATAGCAGCATTATTTATGGAAACATATGATTTAAATGTCCACATTGAAAAGCTCAAAAATCTTTATGGAGTTAGAAGAAACTTAATGATTGAAAGTATGGATAAATATTTCCCAGCTGGAGTAAAACATACAAATCCAAATGGTGGATTATTTACATGGTTTGAATTAAAAGAAGGTCTGAATACAGCGGAAATACTTCAAGAAGCATTAAAAGAAAATGTTGCATATGTCCCTGGTTCCTCTTTCTTCCCTGGTGGCGGACATCACAATTTTGCAAGATTAAATTATTCTTGTATGTGTGAAGAAAAAATAGTTGAGGGAATAAAAAGACTTGGAAAGGTACTTGCAAAATATTATTAAAATATAAAAATAGAGATGCGATGACATAAAGATTTCAGTATGTCATTGTAGCTCTGTTTTTTTACCTTTTTTACCTTTTGTTAGATAATGTTGTAACTCTTTACAAGAATATTTTGAATTAACATTTAATCTTCTAATTCGCTATACCTAAAACTTTTTACACACCATAAAAATAGAGAAATTAATAACCCCAACATACCCATTTTCGAAACAATAAACAACATTTGTTGTTCATAGTCGTACAGGCTAAATTCGTTCAATAAAAGAAATGTTGCTATTATAACCAGTATAGCAGTTACAATAATTGTAGTTTTAATAGTATATCTCAACATTCCTTTTTCTCTTATTTTTTTCCAAGATTTAATGAAACTTTCATCATCTTCATAAAATATCCTTGATACTTTGTTTGGCTTTATGTTATGTTTTTTAATTAAAAATTGGAGAATAAGATAAATAAGACCTATAACAGGCCCTATAACAAAATAAGAATTCCCCCATGTTACCATAACAATACCCCCTTAATTCAGCTTTAAAGAACGTATTTTTGTAATGTTTCATTTGCTTTTGATTTTAGTTCATCTTTTATGGTAAATTCAAGATTGTAATTAGCTGTGAAAAATGTATTGATTTTAAATTGAATAGTAGTTGGTAATACCCAACTATAACTTTGAACTTTAGACCATTTATAAAACCTTCCAGAGCAATATATACCATTTTCTCTTATTTCTGAATGTAAATATTGTATTAGAAAAATAATTATAGTTTCAATATATAATATAGCCAATAAA
>NZ_JAENWL010000009.1 GCF_016650095.1 Clostridium sp.
GAACCCATGGATGGAAATGAACCAATTTAATGGGGGCATGTTCATGAATGGATTTAATCCAATGGGCATGATGTATGGTGACACATCTATGAATGAATATGAGGATGAGGAGAATGAAGAATCAAGTCAAGTAGATAATTATGAAGATAGAGAAGCATATAATAGACCTATTAGACCTAATCCCCAATATAATGATGCTGACTCAATTGTAAGAAGAATAGAAAAGTACAATCCTGCAATATTTAGGCATTTGACTAGGTGTGGTATACCATATGTAGAGGTGCGAGAAATGGTTAGAAGAATTGTTAGATTGACACTTATGTACAGGGAGGAATAAAAAATAGTCTGTACTCAACATAAAGCACACTGAAAAAATAGAACTCAATTATTTTATGACCCTATAAAAGCTTATAGGGTCCTTTATCCTCATGACCCTAAGCAATAAAACAGTTGTACTAATATAATTTTTTAAATTAGAAGGAAATTTAAAAGTAACGTAGAATTTAATTATTAAAGAGGGGTAGAAATAAGAGGTGTAGGTATGTTTAATATAGACATTATGTTTGATGATGTTAGCATCATGAGTGTAGAAAAAGAAGATATCTTTAAAATTAAAAATTGGGTTAATAATCAAAAAATTGTTAATATAGATGCGAGGTTAAATTACGGTATTGAGGAATTTTACGAAAGATATTTAGAGTGTTATGTGAGTGAGGGAGAGTACTTTCTTAAAGTGTTATGTGGTAGTGAACTTATAGGTATTCTAAAAGGTAGAATAGAATTTAAAAATCCAAATGAAGTGTGGATTATGTGTTATTTAATAGAATTCAAATTATATGATGCTGATATATCAACCACAATTATTAATGAATTTATAAAACATCTATATAAAAATTATGGGATATGTAATTTTTATACTTATGTGTCGGTTAATAATCATGCCATGCTGAAATTATGGAAAGACAATAACTTTGATATAAGTAGGGTAACAAGAAACTTTTTAGAGATAGATAGTGAGGATAAGGAAATATTAATTTTGAAAAAAGAACTGAATAAGAATCAGAAGCAATAATAAATACATATATTAGTAAGACACAAGAATATTCAGCGGAGGTGATTTGATTTCATATGCACATGATTTCATTGGAAAACCATATGTATGGGGTGCAGAGGGTCCAAAATCTTTTGATTGTTCAGGCTTCACAAAGTATATTTATAGTGCTTTTGGAGTAGATTTGCCACATTATACTGGTTCTCAAATAGGTAAGGGGAGTACAGTTGCAAGAAAAGATCTAACCGAGGGTGATTTGGTTTTTTTTAATACAAATGGACCGGTATCACACGTTGGTATTTATATAGGGAATAACGATTTTATATACGCATCTTCAGGAAGAAAAAAAGTTACAGTGAGTAATTTGAGTCTAAGCTATTACAATTCAAGATATGCTGGTGCAAGAAGAATACTCGAATAGATAAAATAGAATCCGACATTTATTGTCGGATTTTTTTTATCTTTTTTTATTCTAAAATCACTTTTCAAATAATATTATTTTATATAAGGCATCTTAAAAAAAACAAGTTAAAGATGTCTAATGATTTATTAAGTTAGGGGATGTTAAAGTGAGATATACTAGATATAATTATAAACCACCTAGAAAAAGCAATAATTTCATATTCATTTTTATATTGATTTTAATAGCAGCCATTTCCCTCGGGACACTTTTTTCTAAGTTATTACCTAAAGATAGTATTGGAAAGACTGGAACAGAGGATAAAACTACTCAAATAGATCCTCAAAAGGATAGTCTAGATGTTTCAAAACAGATTTCCCAAACTAATATTAAAGATTATGTAGCCTTGCAATGTGGATTTTTTAGTAATAAGGAAAATGCGTTAGCATTAAAAAATAGTTTAATGGAGTTTGGTACACCGTTTATTGTTGAAGAAGGTAATTCAAATAGAGTTTTTATTGGCATTTATCCAAGTGGGAATATAGATGGTATTGTGAAACAACTTGTGACAAAAAAAATAACTCCTGTTAAAATTAATTTCCAATTAATAGACAAGGACTCAACCAGTGCTCAAATCAATGAAATGATAAGAGCAGATATTCAAATATTAAATAGTCTTTCAGAAAAAGATACTAAATTCATTCAAACCGTTGAATTAAAAAAATGGTTGGGAACGCTAGCGGGTTCAGACCCGAAAAGTGAGAGCTATGCAACTATGAATGAAATAAAATCGTATTTAACAGCGATGCCTGCGGAATTAAAAAAGGAAAAGACAGAGGAAGGATATATATACATCTATAAATTTATGAAGAAAATACTAAAAACATAAATATTTTCTTTTATTTTGTAACCTAATTGTAGTAATTTGTGATGAAGTATGATGTATAATAGAATGAGTTTAAAAAATACAAATAGATTACTTAATCTATTTGTATTTTTTAGGCAGAATTGCTAGTAGCTACCGTTAGAGCTTAATGAAATGCAATTATAAACTTTTCTTGAATAATATTTTATATACTTGTTTATGAATTTATTAAATGTTAAAATATATAGGATATAAGTAAAGTGGGGGATATAATTTGAAAAGTGCAGAAAAAAGAAATCCGTATTTTATTTTTTTTATACTGATAGGAGCTATTTCAGGAAGTTTTATTGGGGAATTAATAGGAGAGAACATAGATGCACTCAAGTTTTTTAAGAATACATATGCTATAGGTATGAGTAATCCTATGCTTATAGATTTCAAAGTACTAGCAGTAACTTTCGGTATAAATATAAATATTAATATTATGTCTATTATAGGCATTGTTTTGGCAATAATACTATATAGGAAATATTAGGAGTGATGTAGTGGATATTATTTTAGCTTCTGCCTCACAGCGTAGGGAGGAACTTTTAAAAAAAATAACTAGTAATTTTGAGATAATGGTAAGTGATTTTAATGAGAGTGACATATCATTTTCTGGAAATTGTGGGGACTACGTTATGTCCCTCGCAGAAGGAAAGGCTATGGATATTTGCAGTAAAGTGAATAAACCGGCTCTTATAATAGGGTGTGATACTATTGTGTACCTAAATGGCAATGTGCTTGGCAAGCCTAAAGATAGTTGTGAGGCTTTTCAAATGCTTAGTGATTTAAGTGATAATACACATGAGGTATATACAGGAATTGCAGTAATAAACACAGAAACTCAAGGAATTTCTACACAGTATGTTTGTACAGAAGTGAAATTTTCAAAACTCTCTAGGGGCCAAATAAACAATTATATTGAAACGGGAGAGCCCTTTGATAAAGCTGGAGCTTATGGAATACAAGGAGCAGCATCTTTATTTATTGAAGAAATAAAGGGTTGTTACTATAGTGTTGTGGGGCTACCGGTAAATAAATTATATTTTATGTTAAGGGATATGGGGGTCAATCTATAAAGGAGTTGTTTTATAGGTATGGCTTATAAAATTATGGATTTACCTCAAAATGAAAGACCGAGGGAAAAATTATTAAGATATGGTGCTGAAACGCTATCCAACAATGAGCTACTAGCTATAATACTTAGAATAGGATCAAAACATGAAAATGTTATAAGTCTTTGTGGTAGAATTATTTCTGAGTGTGGCGGACTGAATGGACTATACAGCTCAAGTGCAGAAGAATTTATGAACTTAAAGGGTGTTGGAAATGCTAAAGCAACACAGCTTCTAGCGCTAATAGAAATATCAAAAAGATTTAGAAGCTTTAAATCTGGAGAAGATTATAAAATTACCACGCCAAAAGATGTTGCAGAATATCTTATGGAGGAAATGAGATATTTAAAAAAAGAATATCTAAAACTAGTCATGCTAAACACAAAAAATGTAATCATAAGTGTAAAAGATATTTCAATTGGTAATTTGAATACTTCAATAGTTCATCCAAGAGAAGTTTTTTACGAAGCTATTAAAAAATGTAGTGCTTCCGTGGTTATTTGTCACAATCATCCTTCAGGAGATCCAACTCCAAGTAAGGAAGACATAAGCATTACTATAAGACTTAAAGAATGTGGTAAATTATTGGGAATAGAACTGCTTGATCATATAATAATTGGTAATGGAACTTATACTAGTTTAAAAGAAAAGGGAATGCTTTAGATACGAAAGGAGAAATTATAATGGGAATATTTGGGACGTCTCGTGATATGGGAATAGATTTAGGAACAGCAAATACGTTGATTTACTTGAAGGGGAAAGGAATTGTACTAAGAGAACCTTCTGTTGTAGCTATAAATACAAATACTAATAAAGTACTAGCCGTTGGTGAAGAAGCAAAACAAATGATAGGTAGAACTCCAGGTAACATTGTTGCAATTCGCCCTATGCAGGATGGTGTAATTGCAGATTTCAATATTACTGAAAAAATGCTTAGGCATTTTATAAGTAAAGTTACTTCAAAAGGATTTACAAGTCCAAGAATCGTAGTTGGTTTTCCATCAGGCGTAACTGAGGTTGAAAAGAGAGCAATAGAGGAAGCAACTAAAAGAGCGGGTGCAAGAGAAGCATATTTAATGGAAGAACCTATGGCAGCAGCTATTGGAGCTGGACTTCCTGTAAATGAACCAACCGGAAGTATGGTAGTGGACATTGGAGGCGGAACTACAGAGGTGGCAATAATTTCACTCGGTGGAATTGTAACAAGCAAATCTCTAAGGGTTGCAGGTGATAAGCTAGATCAATCAATAATGGCATTTATTAAGAAACAATACAGTCTTATGATAGGAGAGCGTACTGCTGAAAACATTAAAATGGAGCTTGGATCAGTATTTGTATTAGAAGATGATGAAATGAGCATGCCAATAACAGGAAGAGATTTAATTACGGGGCTTCCAAAAGTTATAGAGGTAACGCAAAAGGAAGTAAGAGAAGCACTTAGTGAACCCGTTCAAGCAATAATTGAGGCAATAATAACAACCCTTGAGAAAACCCCACCGGAGCTTGCATCTGATATAATGGAAAAAGGCATTATGTTAACTGGAGGCGGCGCGCTAATCAAAGGAATAGATACACTTATAAACCGCGAAACTCATATGCCTGTGCACATAGCAGAAAACCCACTTGATTGTGTTGCAATCGGAGCAGGGAAAGCTCTTGTGAATATAGACGTTATGAGTAAAAGAAGATAGGTATGAGATTTATAAAGAATAAACTGGCAGTAGTTATTATAATACTGTCAGTTACATTTTTATCTTTAATAGGATATAGCTATAATCGAGAAAAAATGTCCTTCGTGGGAAATGGTGTAGGGGTAACTATCAATTCTGTGCAGGGTATATTTTATAGCGGATTTTATAAAATAAAAAATTCTTTTGTTTTTATAACAAACTTCTCAGATGTCAAGAAGGAGAATGAAGAACTTCGAAAAACTAATAATGAGTTACAAACCAATGCCTTAGAATATTCTACTGCAATAAAAGAAAATGAAAGATTAAGAAGCGTGCTCAAGTTTACAAAGCAAAGAGATGAGTACAATTATATTGGTGCAAATATAATTGGATTAAGTGGGATTAGTTTTTCAGATGGCTTTTATATAAATAGGGGAGAAAATAAAGGTATAAAAAAAAGAATGGTAGCTATAACTGGAGAGGGTCTCGTAGGTCAGGTGACCTCTGTAGGTAGTAATTGGTCTATAGTGCAATGTTTATCAAATGAAAATATTGCAGTTGCTGCTCGTGTTCATGAAACTGGAGATAATAATGGTATTGTTAAAGGATATAAAGATGAAAATAATAAATTACTTGCACAGGTGCAACGGCTTTCTTTAGATTCGGCTATAAAAAAAGGAGATGTAATATTAACATCAGGCCTTGGTAGAATATATCCAGCTGGAATTAGAATAGGAAGTGTGCTAAGTGTTCATGAAGATAAAGGCGAAGTAATGAAAACTGCAATAATAGAGCCATATGTTGACTTTTCAAAAATCGAAGAAGTTTTTATTGTCGTACCACCAGAAGATTCTAGTGGAGAAATAAAATATTAGGAGTTGAATTATGAAAAGAGTATTAACGGTTGTATTTTTATGTATTCTATTTCTAATATTAGATAATACTTTGATGCCTTTAATTAAGGTAAATGGTGCATATCCAAGTCTGCTATTTACCTTTGCACTTTGTTATTCTATTGTTAGTTCTCCAAAAGACGCAGTTATAATTGGGGTTTTTACAGGTGCACTGCAAGATGTGTATTTTTTGAACGCTTTTGGAATTAATATGCTCAGTAATATGCTTATGTGTGTTGTAGCTGCCATGATAGGTAAAAGTATATTTATTGAAAAGTCGTTTCTACCAATAGTAGCATCTTTCGTCTTAAGTTTAGTAAAAGGAATCCTAGTATTTTCTATATTGTTTTTGATAAAACAATATACACATTTGGATGCAATATTATATCATGGAATATATAATTTAATAGTTTCTATTTTTATGTATAGATTTACATATAACCTTTCTCAAAAACAACATATGATGAAAGAGTGGAAATTTTAAATACATATCCGTTCATTTTTAAAAGGTTGGTGAAATAGTGAGTAAGAAAAATAAAAAAGAAAATGAGTTTTCTAGATTTAATACTTTGGTTATAATTATGCTTGTAATTTTTGCTGCTATTATCTGGAAATTAATAAATATACAGGTAGTTAATGGAGCGTTATATAGGGAAACTGCAAATCAACAAAACCATAAGATAATATCAACAGTAGCTCCAAGAGGTGACATAATTGACAGAAATGGTATAAAGCTAGCTGAAAGTAAACAAAGTTATATTTTAACGTTTACTAAAACAGATGAAAGTGAAGATAGTTTCTTTCTCACTATGGACAAGGTATTTAAAATTCTTGACAAAAACAAGGATAAGAATGGTATACAAAATATTCAGGTTGATGATTTTTTACTTAAAGTAAAGACTGGTGTGGATAAAAATCATGTAGAGTATAGTTTTGATTTTAAAACTCAAGATAAAGCAACGCAAGAATGGATAGAGCTTAGATTTATGAAAGATAGAGGCTTTGACGATAAAGTTATCAAAAGTCTTTATAATGGTAAAAGGAGAGAGGACTTAAGTGAGGGGGAACTTAAAAAGGTTGATGAAGGACTTTTAAAGGTTACTCCGGAAGAATTATTTAATGGGCTAATAAAGAAATACGGAATGGATAAAATTAAGGATACTAAAAGTAAAGAAGAATTGAGACGGTATATGTTAGTTAAGGATGCTTTATATATTCAGAGTTATTCTGGGTATAAGCCTGTAACTGTTGCTGATAATTTGACTTCTGCCGCTGCAGGTGTTTTTGAACAAATACAGCCTGAAATACCAGGTATTAGTGTTACAACTCAGCCAATTAGAGTCTATCCTAATAAGGATCTAGGATCAGCTTTCCTTGGGTATATTTCTAAAATAAATCCGTGGGAGACAGATAAGTATGAGGAACAAGGCTATGATATAAGTACAGATTACATAGGTACTTCAGGGATTGAGTCAGTTTATGAAGACGTTTTAAGGGGAACTAAAGGGCAAGAAAGTATTGCGGTTAATAAGCAAGGACGTAAAGTTAATACGCTAGGTGAGATTGAAACTTATCCTGGACAAACAATAAAGCTTAATATAGATAAAAACATACAATATGCAGCAGAAAAGTCTTTAGATGCAGTGCTCTTAAATTTACAAAAGGAAGGGAATAATCAACTTCAAAGTGTAAATACAACAAATGCAACAAGAGGTGCAGTGGTGGTACTCGATGTTAACACGGGTAAGGTATTGGCACTTGCAAGTAGACCCGGGTATGACCCCAATTTATTTGCAGCATCTGGTGGGCTAACTACCGAAAAGTATAATGAATATTTGGGCCCAGTCACAGAGAAAAAGGGACTTGATTATATTAGAAGAAGAGGGCTTGTCAATATTCAAGGTGTGCTAACTGATAATGATATGTCAAAATCAGTAGAAGAAAGAGAACAAATAATACTTAATTATATGTTTCCTCTAGACAAAAGTATAGTAGGTAATACTACAATAAGAAGGGATAATAATGATATTTTTCCGAAACCAACCTTCGATTATGCGACTAAATCTCTAATACCGCCTGGTTCTACATTTAAGCCAATGACAGCTATTGCAGGGCTAGAAGAAGGCGTTATAACAAGAACTAGTACGGTGAATGATAATGGGCCATACAATTCGAGGTATCCAACCCTTACTGCTGCATGTTGGAGATATAATGAGTTTGGTTATGGCCATGGAATTGTAGATATTCAAACGGCAATGAGAGAATCTTGTAATTATTACTTTTATGATGTAGCTGATAAGCTTTATGCAAATGCAGGTGAAAATAAAACGGGATTAGACTTACTAGCAAAATATGCATGGAAATTCGGTCTTGGCATAGAGTCTAATAGTAATAAAAAACCGGCTACGGGCATAGAGATACCTGAAAACTTTGGTCAGGTATATAATTATCAATCTAGTAAAGAAATATTAGCAAATATTCATAGAAGTAATCTGGTTGATAAATTTCAAAATGAAAAAAAACCACTTGACCTTGTTTCACAAAAGGAAAGTGGAACAGTTAAACAAATAGAAGAAATTAAAAAATTAAATGAAAGCAAAGTTGTGTTTCTTGATTTACTTAAGACAGAACTTAAAAAAGATAAGAAAGATTCTTATGATTCAATTATAAAAAAAATGCAAACTGCGCTAAAGAATCTCATTGGATCTTCTCCATCATTAAAAAATAATAATTACACAGATACAAACATAAGAGCTATGGCGGATATTATATATTCGGAAATAAGTGATACTAATACTGAAATTAATTCCGCTGCTAATGCATACTATGCAGCCATAGGGCAAGGATTTGATGCTTTTACACCACTACAGTTAGCCAATTATGTGTCTACTATGGTGAATGGCGGAAATAGATATGAATTGCATTTGGTTGATAAGTTTTTAGACCCAGATGGAAAAGTAATTAAGGAAATTAAGCCTGTAGTTTTAGAAAAAACTAATGTAAGCGCTAATACAATTGATATAATTAAAGAAGGTATGTGGGAAGTTACTAGTGTTGTTAATGGTACAGCATATAACGTTTTCAAAGATTTTCCTATTCCAAATGGAGGGAAAACAGGTTCAGCTACTTTTAATGATGTTACTCAATCTGCACTCGGAAGGACATCTTATGGATATTATATAGGATTTGCTCCCTTCGATAAACCCGAAATAGCTGTTTGTGTAGTGGGTTTTGATGGAGGCCATGGTGGTTATGTTGCACCGGTTGCAAAAGCAATTTACGAGCAATATTTTAAAGCTGAAATACTTAAAAAAGATCCTGAATATAAATTTATGGTTAATCCAGATGAGAAAACCAGTAATATAGATTTAAATACTACTATAACTGGCAATGGTCATGATTAATTGAATCTCAAATAAAGGAAATTTTAAATAAACTCTAGCAAATTTATTTGTTAGAGTTTATTTTATTGTTGTTTAGGTTCATATGATTTAAAGAGAATTATGTGAATTTTCGTTAATAATAGTGAAAGTATGGAGAAAAAATAGAAAAAAATATATTTATATTGAAATTAAGCAGGAATTTACTGATAATATGTTGAAATAGTAGCATAGTCATAAACAAATTTATAAACAAATAAATACACCCCAGATGAGAGCTAGGAGGTATAAATTGTGGTTGCAGATAAAATAATACTTAAAGGAAATAAAGAAGGATTAAATGTAGTTATAAATATGAATCATTTTAGTGATTTTGATGATATGTTAGAGTCTTTAGTTAATAAGCTTTCGCAGGGAAGAAAATTTTACAAAGGTAGCACACTTAAAATTACTACTGAACTTAAATATATAAATGAGCGGGAAAGTAGAAAATTAAAGGATATACTATTTGATGAGTTTTTAATTAGTGATTGTATTTTTCAAGATCAAGAGGACTCCGTAGCTAAGGTGTTTACTGGCATATATGAGGGTAAAACTAAATTTTTGAGAAAAACTATAAGAAGTGGACAAAGTATAAATTATCCTGGTAATATAGTTATAGTTGGGGATGTAAATCCAGGAGCAGAGATATATGCTGCAGGAAATATAATTGTGCTTGGTACTTTAAGAGGACTTGTTCATGCAGGTACTAATGGCAACGAGAAAGCTATAATTGCGGCATTTAAGCTAGAACCTCAAATACTCCAGATCGGGAATATTGTCACAAGGTCCCCTGAAGACACTGATAAGCCAGAATATCCTGAGGTAGCAAAAATTAAAAATGGCACTATTATTGTAGAACCGTATTTAGTGAATAAATATATTTAATGGAGGTAACGCACATGGGAGAATCTATAGTTATAACGTCGGGTAAGGGTGGAGTGGGTAAAACAACTACCACAGCTAATATAGGAACAGCTATTGCATCTATGGATAAAAAAGTAGTAGTTATTGATGGAGATACTGGACTTCGAAACCTGGATGTTTTAATGGGACTTGAGAATAGAGTAGTATTTACATTAGTAGATGTTATTGAGAAAAGATGTAGATTAAAGCAAGCATTGATAAAAGATAAAAGGTTTAATAATTTGTATTTATTGCCAACAGCTCAAACAAGAGACAAAAATGACATCAATATAAAAGATATGCTACTCGTAGTAAATGAGTTAAAAGAAGACTTTGATTATGTTATTATAGACTGTCCAGCAGGTATTGAACAAGGCTTTGAGAATGCTATAGTAGGGGCTGATAGAGCTATTATAGTGGTTAATCCGGAACTCACTTCTGTTCGCGATGCAGATAGGGTAATTGGGAAATTAGATTCTAAAGGTATTGAGAGACATGAGGTTATAATAAACAGAATGAACTATGAAATGACAAGAAATGGAGATATGTTATCTGTTGATGATATTATAGAATGTTTGGCAATTAAATTAATAGGAATTGTACCAGATGATAGGAAGGTTACAATTTCGACAAATAAAGGGGAACCAATAGTTCTAGATGAAAAGTCTCTGGCAGGTATAGCTTTTAAAAATATTGCTAAAAGAATAATGGGAGAAGAAGTACCTTACGCTTCACTAGATGGATCGCGAAGTGGAGCGGGACTTTTTGCTGCTCTAAGAAAAATATTTAAAGGAATATAGGGAGGGGACATTAATGAATTTATTAAAATTATTTTCTAACAAGGTTTTCTCAAAAGATATTGCAAGTGATAGATTAAAACTAATTTTAATACATGATAGAGCGGATTTTTCACCTGATTTTCTTGAAATGATTAAGGCTGATATACTAAAGGTAATTTCGAAATATGCTGAAATAGAAACTGGAGCGATTGAAGTGAGATTAACAACAAAGGAAGAATATGAAGGAAGCTCGCCAGCACTGATAGCGAGTATACCTATTAGAAAAATTAAAAGATAACTTATCAGCATGCTATGTATAGTTAATAACTTATGCATAGCTTTTTTCATCAAATATGATATAATCATATTTAAGATGGAGGTAGGTTAAACCATGAAGATTTTACAGAACTTAAGACTTAATAAAAAACTTTTAAGAGAATTGGATTATAGTGTAATTATAATTGCAATTTGTATAGTTATTTTTGGATGCATAAATATTTATAGTGCAACGAATAAGAGTAGTGGAAATCATTACGTTAAAATGCAAATTGCGTTTATGATATTGAGTCTTATTGCGGTCTATTTTTTATTAGTATTTGATTATATGTTAATAGAAAATTATGCGGTTATAATATATTGGGCAGGAGTTATATTGCTAATAATTGGTGATGTTTTTGGAAAGGTCACTAATGGCGCCAATTCTTGGATAAGAATTGGTAGTGTGGGTATACAACCTTCAGAATTTGCTAAAATTGGCATGATAATAATACTCGCGAAAAAACTAGATGAAATGGAAGGGAAAATTAATGTACCTAAAAATTTTTTCCAGTTATTATTTTATGCAGCAGTACCAATGATTTTAATTGTTATTCAGCCTGATATGGGAATGACTATGGTTAGCTTTTTTATAGTACTAGGGATATTTTATTGTATAGGCCTTAATCAGAAAATTATAATTGGGGGATTAACTTCAGTTGTACTAGTGATTGTAGGTATATGGAATTCAGGAATTATCCAACCTTATTGGAAGGGAAGGCTCTCATCTTTCTTGCATCCAGATCAAAATGAACTAGGGTATGGACTTCAGCTTATTCAATCAAAACTTGCTTTAGGCTCAGGTGGAATCCTTGGACGTGGATTTGGAAAAGGAATTCAATTTAATTCTGTTCCTGAAAATCATACGGATTTTATCTTCGCCGTTTTAGGAGAAGAGTGGGGACTTGTTGGAGCGTTATTATTAATACTTTTTTATGGTATTCTTATAAGTCGATTAATAAAAATTGCAAAAAATTCTAAGGATATTTTCGGAACTGTAATATGTGTGGGGTTCATTTCAAATTTACTATTTTCAATTGGTCAAAATATTGGGATGACCATGGGGCTTATGCCTATTACAGGAATAACCCTCCCATTTATGAGCTATGGTGGAAGTTCCCTTTTAACAAGTTTTATGGCGCTAGGAATAGTGCTTAATGTAGGCATGAGAAGGAAAAAAATAAACTTTTAACGACATTTCAGTCAATTAGATAGGGGGAAAGTTATGAGAATAGCATTAGTAGCGCATGATAAAAAAAAGGACGATATGATTGACTTTGCTAAGCGGTATAAAGAAATTTTGAAGAATCATGAATTGTATGGAACGGGAACAACAGGAAAATTAATAAATGAAAAAGTAGGACTATCTGTTACTAGATTTTTGTCAGGGCCAATGGGTGGCGACCAGCAAATAGGTGCAAAACTTGCACAAGGAGAATTGGATATGATAATTTTCTTAAGAGATCCACTTACAGCACAACCTCACGAACCAGATATTGCAGCACTTCTTAGGTTGTGTGATGTCCATTGTGTTCCACTTGCTACCAATTTAGGTACAGCGGAAGTTTTGATGAGAAGTTTAAAAAATCGCGAAGATTAAGAATATAAAAAAACAAGCACTACAGATTATGTTTGAGCACTACAAATTTTGTAGTGCTTGTTTTTTTTCTTATAAATTGTAATAAAAACGGAAAAATTTAAATATATATAAATAGTAGAATATTGTATGAGGGGGATAAAATGGGTAATTATAATACGCAGTATCAAAGCTATTATAATAATTTGGGTAAAAAACAAAGGGTCATGAATAATTTCGGTAGTGAAAAGAACAGACAAAGTAGAATATCAAATTTCTACACAAAGAGATTAACTAGGGAACTGATTGGAGTACTTGCATTGTTTATTTTTATATTGTTTTGCAAAGTAGTAGTTACAACTAACACTCAATATGTTTATGATCATTCTAAGGAAATAATAAATAAACAATATGATTATACTACATTAATAGAGAAAGCGAAGAACTTTAAGCTTACTGATATAGAAGTCATTACAGGGAGTTTTATAGAAAAGGTTAAAAGCACTATTTCCAGTGGGGATGAAATAAATAGTGAAAAAATTGATTTTCAAAAATTTTAATAATTTTAGCATTTTAGTAATGACTATGGGGGATTAATTGATAAGAATAAGTAAACTATTTATACCGTGCATTATTTTATTAATTATATTAGGATTTAAAGGGGAACTTATAATAGCTTTTGTTCTAGTATTCATACATGAGTTAATACATTATTTAACTGCAAGAATTTTAGGTTTTTCGGGTTTTGATATAGAAATACTTCCTATAGGAGCCGTACTTAAGGTGAAAGACTTAGATGAAGCAAGTCCTAAAGAAGATTTAATAATTTCTTTATCAGGCCCATTATTTAACTTATTATTAGCAGTTATTTTTTATGTTCTCTTTACAATATTTGATAGGCCCTATTTGCATTTATTATATAATAGCAATTTAGCTATAGGTATTTTCAACCTTATCCCAGCATTCCCTTTAGATGGAGGGAGGGTACTTAGGGATATACTTAGTGTTAAAACTATATATAGAAGAGCTAATGAAATTTCTATTAGGGTTAGTATGGTCCTTGGAAGTATTTTTATGTTTATATATTTTGTAGGTGTTTATGCAAACAAAAGCAATTTTAATTTGGGGTTAATTTCTATATTTATTTTAATATCTTCAATTAAAGAGAAGGAAAGGATAGTATATTTGATTATGGGCTATATTATAAAGAAGAGATACAGATTTATAAAGAGAGGATATATAGAGAATAGAAGTATATCTATTTATTGCAAGAAGGATTTATTATCGGCACTAGGAATGATTGATAAGAATAAGTATAATTTGTTTACGGTACTCGATGAAAACATGAGTGTATTAGAAATTTTGTATGAAGAAGAAATAATTCAGGCAATAAAAATCTATGGTAACATAAACTTAAACGAGTATATTGATATTAAGGAACATCTAAACAAATAATTAGCCAGTATGCGAGGCCTATTTTAGGTTGGTATATCTGGCTTTTATTTTATTTGAGATGAGAAAATTATTTTTCGTTTTGAAATTTAACACTCATGTGGTAAAATAAAATAATGTGTTAAACGTAAACTATAATGTGCACTAGAGAAAAAACCAGGAGGGATTTCTATGAATAAAATTTCCGATGATATCTTATGTAAGGTTGAAAAGCCTGCCAGATACATAGGTGGAGAACTTAATTGTTGCTATAAAGATAAAGAGTTTATTGATATAAGATTTGCTTTTTGCTTTCCAGATGTTTATGAGGTAGGCATGTCACATTTAGGAAGTAGAATACTTTATCATGTATTAAATGAAAGAGACGATACTTATTGTGAAAGAGCTTTTGCTCCTTGGCCAGATATGGAAAGTGAAATGAGAGAAAACAATATAGCACTATATGCACTAGAGAGTAAAGATTCACTAAATGAATTTGATTTTCTAGGGTTTACACTACAGTATGAGATGAGCTACACTAATATACTTAATATGCTAGATATGTCGGGTATAACTATAAGAGCCTCACTAAGGGGCGAGGATGAACCTATAATTATGGCTGGCGGCCCTTGTGCTTATAACCCTGAACCACTACATGATATAGTGGATTTCTTTGAGATTGGTGAAGGCGAAGAAATAATGAATGATGTACTAGATGTTTACAAAAAGTACAAAGGCAAAGGGATGAAAAAAGAATTTTTAAGAGAAATATCTAAGATAAGAGGAATATATGTACCTTCATTATATGAGGTGTCATATAATGCCGATAACACTATTCGCGAATTTAAACCTAAATATGATGATGTTCCGAGTAGAGTTAGAAAAAGATTTATAGCAAATTTTAATGAGGTTGCTTTTCCAGAGAAAATGGTAGTTCCATATACCGAGATAGTACATGATAGGGTAATACTCGAGACATTTAGGGGATGTACTAATGGATGTAGATTTTGCCAAGCTGGCATGATATATAGGCCAGTTAGGGAAAAGAGCACAGCCAACCTTATAGATGCCGCGGATAAATTATTAAAGAGTACAGGGTATAGAGAAATATCTTTAAGTTCTTTAAGTATATGTGATTATTCTGATATACGAAACCTTATAACGACGCTAATTGAAAAATATAAGGAAGATCACGTGAGTGTATCTCTGCCTTCAATTAGAATAAATTCTTTCTCGGTAGATTTGATTAAGGAAATACAAAAGATTAAAAAAACCGGCATAACTTTTGCACCGGAAGCCGGAACCCAAAGAATGCGCGATATTATAAATAAGGGAGTTACAGAGGAGGAAATATTAGAAGCTGCCAGTAGCGTTTTTGCTTCAGGTTGGTCAACAATAAAGCTTTATTTTATGGTGGGGCTTCCTTATGAAACTATGGATGATGTACGAGGCATTGCAGAGATTTCGGATAAAGTTGCAGCAGAATACTTTAAAATTCCTAAAGAAACACGTAAAAGGGGACTCCGGATTACTTCAAGTTCCGCTATATTTGTACCAAAGCCATTTACTCCGTTCCAATGGGCACCACAAGCAACAATGGACGAGGTAGTTGAAAAAATAAAAGCAGTTAAGTATGCTTTAACAAGTAAGGCAGTTATTTACAATTATCATGAATCTGTAGTTTCTTACCTAGAAGCAGTGATTGCTAGAGGAGACAGAAGAATTTGCGATGTTATAATAAAGGCCTTTGAAAAGGGTGCAAAATTCGATGGTTGGTCAGAGCATTTTAATTTTGAAATATGGAAAGAAGCAATGGAAGAATGCGAAGTTTCTGGCGATTTTTATGCTTATCGCGAGAGAAGTTATGACGAAATACTTCCTTGGGATTTCATAGATATTGGAGTGAATAAGGAGTACTTAATACTCGAAAATGAGAAGGCTAAAAAAGTAGAATTAACTCAAAATTGTAAATTAGGCTGCACAGACTGCGGTGTTAATGTTAATTTTAAAGAAGGGACGTGTTTCCACGGTGCGTTATCTAATTAAGTATAGTAAAGAGAGTGAGATTAAATTTGTTGCTCACTTAGATTTAATGAGAACCCTGCAAAAAATCATAAAGAGAGCAGAACTCCCAATAGAATATTCAAAAGGATTTAATCCACACATGGCAGTGTCCATTGCACAGCCGTTGTCTGTAGGAGCATATTCTAATGGTGAATACATGGATGTAATTTTAGCAAGCGAGCTTGAAGAAAAATATATTATGGATAAAATGAATGAAAATACGCCACGTGGAATTAAAATTTTAGATGTGGTAAAAGTTATTCCAGTTGAGGGAAAAAAGAAGTCACAAGCTATGGCAATTATAGATGCTGCAAAATATACAATTAAACTAAAGTGTACTGGTGCAGAGGAAGTAAAAGAAGCCTTGCATAAAATTTGTGAAAATGAAGAATGGAATATTATTAAGAAGAGTAAAAAAAGTGTAGATAAAATGGTTAATATAAAATCATTAGTGCATAAATTTGAATATGAGGTAGATAACTCAATGATTTGCATTTCAACACTTATTGCCTGCGGAAGTCGTGCTAATTTATCTGCACAGTTATTAGTAGATTATATGAAGGTAAATATAGAGTGTATTAATAAAGAAGCTTTTGTTGATATAGCACGAGAAGAAATGTATGCAAGTAAAGATGATAAACTTGTCACTCTTAGCGAGTTTTTTAAAATTTAGTAAAATAGGAGTGGATTAAAGTGAAAGAAATATATATTGAAAGACAAGAAGAATTTTTAAGAATAGCAATTGTTGAAAATAACAAATTAAAAGAATGTTTTATAGAAGAAGATAGTATTGGACCTATTCCAGGAGAAATATATAAGGGTGTCGTAAAAAATATTGTTCCAGCAATTAAGTGTGCGTTTATAGATATTGGGAAGACCAAAGATTGTTATATGTATCTTGATGAAAAGTTTAATAATACCAAGATAAAAAAAGGTGACGAGCTTATAGTTGAGGTTTTAAAGGAAGAAATAGATAAAAAGGGAGCGAAAGTTACAAGTGCTTTCGGTATTCCGGGTACATATTCTGTTATTGTAAATATGAATAAAGACATAAGTTTTTCTAAAAAAATAAACAATAGGGCTTTTGAAACTATGGTGGCGAGTCAACTTACAAAGCCTAAAGATATTGGTGTAATGATTAGGACTAATGCCTTTGATGTGGACATTAATACACTAAATGATGAAGTTCGCGATTTATATGAGATATATAAAACTATTATAAATTTAGCGAAGTATTCAAGAAACCCTGTTTTATTATTTAGTGATGTTGGAGCATTAAACAGAACTCTACGTGATATTTTAGATAAGAATACTTCTAAAATAGTATTGAACAATGAAAATGATTTTAAGTTAACAAAAGAAATTACTGGAAATCGGTCTGATATCGATGTGAAAGTTGAGCTTCATAATGAAAGTAGAATGTTACTTGATTATTATGGAATAGAAAAAGAAATACTTAGTCTCCGAAATCATAAAATACAACTAAAATGTGGAGGAAATATTGTAATTGATAAAACTGAAGCAATGTATGTAATTGATGTTAATTCTGGGAAGAATACAAAAAGCCATTCACTTCGAAAAACTGCTCAGAGTACTAATATTGAGGCTGCTGCAGAAATTTCAAGGCAAATAAGACTTCGAAACCTAAGCGGAATCATTATAATAGATTTTATTGATATTGAGGATACATTTGTGAGAGAAAGTATATTGGGTGTTTTAAGAGAAGGCTTTAATGACGATAAAAATAAGACTGTAATTTATCCATTTACGCAACTGAATTTGGTTCAAATTGCAAGGCGTAGGCGCGGTAAGTCTATATACGAGTTTATTGAGGAACCTTGCAAACATTGTGGTGGAAAGAGTAGTAGAGTTAAGCTATCCTATGTTCAATTTTTAATTAAAAATGAAATTTTTAAAATTCATAATGAACAGGGTATAAAAGATATATATATTGAAATTGACGAAATTTATAAAAATGATATTACGGAAGATATTTTAGAATTTGTTCGTCAAATAGGGGCTTTGGACAATAGCGTTTACGTAAATTTTATTCCTCACTTAGCAAAATTCAAAGTAGAGTCATTAATTTTTGCAAATCAAATAAGGAATTTGCAAACATACAAGATATATGGCTAAAGATGCTTTACAAACAAGCGGATATATGTTAGAATGGCTTTTGTAGACCGCACACACAAGGTTGTTAAACATACTTGATTATAAATTATTTTTACATAAAGGTATGTACCTGAGATGGCGAGACTGGATCAAGGAGGTGTATTTTATGTACGCAGTTTTAGTAACTGGTGGAAAACAATATAGAGTTCAAGAAGGAGACGTTTTATTCGTTGAAAAATTGAATGTTGAAGTTGATACAACCGTTGAATTTAACGAAATTCTTGCTGTTGGCAAGGAAGAAGGTTTAGTAATTGGAAAACCTGTAGTTGAAGGAGCTAAAGTTGTTGCTAAGGTATTAGCGCAAGGAAAAGCTAAAAAGGTTGTAGTTTTTAAGTTTAAAAGAAAGTTGGATTATAGAAAGAAACAAGGACATAGACAATCATATACAAAGATTCAAATCGATAAGATTGAAGCTTAATTGTGGTTAAAGTTGAATTTGTTCGAAGCTCTGGTAAAATAGTTTCTTTTAAAATGAAAGGTCATGCTAAACCTAAAGAAGCACAGCTAGATGTAGATTTAATTTGTAGTGCTATTTCAGCAATTTCTCAAACCATAGTTATTGGGATTGAGGAAGTTTTGAAAATTAAGGTGAAGTATGATATAGAAGATGGATTTCTGAATTTAAATTTGGAAGGTCAAACTCTAGAGGATATCGAAAGATGTCAAGTTTTACTTGAAACAATGATACTTGGACTTAAAAGTATAGAAGATACTTATGGTGAATATATAAAAGTAGAAACAGAGGAGGTGTAGTACAATGTTAGTTATGAACCTTCAGTTATTTGCTCACAAAAAAGGAGTAGGTAGCTCAAGAAACGGTAGAGATAGTGAATCTAAGAGACTTGGAGCTAAACGTGCAGATGGACAATTCGTTCTTGCAGGCAACATTTTAGTTAGACAAAGAGGAACAAAGATTCATCCAGGAAACAATGTTGGAATAGGTGGAGATGACACTTTATTTGCTAAAGTTGATGGAGTTGTTAAATTCGAGAGAATGGGAAAAATGAAGAAAAAAGCAAGCGTTTATCCTATAGATGTAGAACTTTCTTTGGCTGAATAGTTTAAGGCACCCTTAAAGGGTGCTTTTTTAAAATTCTCTTTTGGAGGATAGTATGAGTAAAATAGATAAAAATGAATTAGAATATTATATTGACATACTTAGAAAACAAAGACACGATTTTATGAATGATCTGCAAGTTATATACGGATATTTGCAATTGAGCAGGCCCGAGAGTGCTTTGGAATACATAAATAAATTATCAAAAGAAAATGAAATTATTAGTGAAATTTATAAACTACAAGATAATGGATTTTCACTATGTCTTGAGAATAATATTAAGAAATTATGGTCAAATGAAGTTAAAGTAGAGATAGATATTGAAATTAGTAATTTTAAATATAAAGTTTTTGAAAATGAGTGCAATAAAAAAAGTGATTTAGTTAACACTATATTTAAAGAAGTAGAAGCGACTAATGATAATTTTGTATACATTTATATTTTTGAAGATGAATTAGGGGAAAGTCTGCTTATTACTAATGATGAATCAATACTCGGGGAAATAAGTTGGATGGATGAATGGCAACAAATAGATACAGAGATAGATGATTTAATGATTTATAGTTGTGATTTTGATAGCAATATAGCTTATAGATTAATATTCAGCACCGCAGGTGATAGCATCACCTCAGGTGATGGCATCATCGAAGATGATAAATAGCATCCAAGATGATAAACAGCATCGAAGATGATAAATAATAGATTAAAATAGAAAATGCGCTAAGGTAAGGTGAAATATATGTTTATTGATAAAGCTAAAATTTTTGTTAAATCAGGGAACGGTGGAAATGGAGCTGTTTCGTTTAGAAGAGAAAAATATATACCTCTGGGTGGACCAGATGGTGGAGACGGTGGAGACGGTGGAGATGTAATATTGGTAGTTGATGCTAATATGACTACTCTACTAGATTTTTCATATGCTAGAAAATTCGTAGCACCTGGTGGAATAGCAGGTTCGGGTTCTAAATGCTACGGAAAATCCGGAGAAAATCTACAGGTTAAAGTTCCAATGGGTACCATTGTAAGAGATGTGGAAACAAATAAAATAATGTGTGATTTATCTCATGTTGGCCAAACTTATGTAATTTGTAAGGCTGGAAAAGGCGGAAAAGGTAATGTTAAGTTTTGTACACCTACAAGGCAAGCACCAACCTTTGCTGAACCAGGAATGCCAGGAGAAGAGCGCTTTATTACTCTTGAACTTAAGCTTTTAGCTGATGTTGGACTTCTAGGATTTCCTAATGTAGGTAAGTCAACATTGCTTTCAGTAGTATCAAAAGCAACACCTAAAATAGCTAATTATCATTTTACGACTTTAAAACCAAGTTTAGGAGTAGTAAGTGTGAAAGGTATACAGAGTTTTGTTATGGCTGATATACCAGGAATAATTGAAGGAGCTGCTGAAGGAGTAGGTCTTGGAATAGGTTTCTTAAGACATATTGAAAGAACTAGAATGCTTATTCACGTGGTTGATATTTCAGGAATTGAAGGTAGAGATCCTGTAGATGACTTTATAAAGATAAATACAGAACTTAAGAAATACGATATTAAATTATGGGATAGACCGCAAATAGTAGCAGCCAATAAAAGTGACATGCTATTTGACGATGAAATATTTGAAAACTTTAAGAAAAAATTAAATGAAATGGGATATGATGATAGTAAAATATTTAAAATATCAGCAGTTACAAATCAGGGCGTAGAAGCTTTGATGAAAGAAGCGGCTAGAATGTTAACTACTATTCCAGTTACAGATCTCGTAATAGAGGATGAAGACAAATTTATAGTAGAAGCAAAGAGATTTACGTATGATATTAATGTAGACGATGAAGGAACTTTTGTTATTGAAGGAACCTTTGTTGATAGGTTGCTTAGTGCAGTTAATGTAAATGAACCGGATTCTCTTAAATATTTCCACAAAGTATTAAAGAATAAGGGAGTATTTAATGCATTAGTTGAAAAAGGAATTCAAGATGGCGATTTAGTAAGACTACAAAACTTTGAATTTGAGTTCTTATTATAAAAGATAATCAATGATGATTGTTATCTTATAAGAATGTATACTTTACGCGGGGATAAATTTCGTTTTAATAAAATACTTATTCGTGAAAAGTATAAACTGCCGCGGAATTTACGTTATTGTTATGAAAAAATATGCCCGCGTGCACTATAACTAGGAGGATATTATGATTACAAGCAAGCAAAGAAGTTATTTAAGAACTATTGCAAATCCATTACAGCCTATATTTCAACTTGGGAAAGCTGGAGTAGAGGAAAACTTTTTAAAGCAGGTAGCGGATGCGCTAGAATCTAGAGAAATTATCAAAATTAAAGTTTTAAATAATAGTGGATTAACTGCTAGAGAAGCTTCAGATATAATTTGTGAGGCAGTACGAGCAGAGGGAGTTCAAACTATCGGTAGTAAATGTGTGTTGTACAAAAGGTCAATAAATAAGCCTAGGATTGAATTACCATAAAAGCATGTAACTTTACATGCTTTTTCCTCTATTGAAAACCATAGCGTGTGCTATTATTTACCAAATTGCATTGAAAACCCCTATGAATATGATATTTTAGTTCGGATGCCTTATTACAATATAAAGAGGGTGTTACATTGAAAAAAGCCATTTTCGGAGGAACCTTTGACCCAATTCACATAGGCCACGTTCACATTGCTTATGAAGCACTATACAATTTACATTTGGATAAGATTTTATTCATGCCAGCCGGAAATCCGCCGCATAAAATTAATAAAAAAATCACAGATTCTCAAATTAGATATGATTTGGTTAAAAGAGCGATAGAAAACGAAACCCATTTTGAAATAAGTGATTATGAAATAAATAAAAAGGAAAATAGCTATACCTATGAAACTGTTGAACTTTTTAGCGAATTGAAACGTAATATCGAGTGGTATTTCTTAATTGGGGTTGATAGTTTAATGGACTTAGACAATTGGAAAAATGTAGATAGGATACTGGCTAGCAGTAAGCTTGTAATTTATAATAGGGCAGGATTTACAATCGGAGAAGTGTTAAAGCAAAAGCATTATATAGAAGAAAAGTTCAATAAGGAATTAATTTTTCTTGATATGCCAATTATAGATATATCTTCAACTAATATTAGAAATAGTATAAAAGAGGGTAGAAATATTAATTATTTTCTTCCCAGTGGTGTAGAGGTAATTATTGATAAGCTTCATCTATATAAATAGGAATGGTGGAGATCAGTAATTGTTTTCTATGCAATAGCAATACTAGGAGGATTTGAATGTGGAATGAGAAAGAAATGCTTGATTATTTACAGAAAAATTTAAAAGAGAGCAGGCTAAGACATAGTTTAAGCGTTAGTGAAACTTCAGTGACTTTGGCAACTATTTATGGAGAAAATATAGAGAAAGCAAGAATCGCAGGGTTAGTACATGACTGTGTTAAAAATATGACGGACGAGCAGCTTATAAAAGTAGCTATGGAACATGAAGTACAGATAGACGAAATATACACACATAATCCATCGATTTTGCACGGACTCGTGGGGAGTATAATAGCTAGGTCGATAATGGGAATTTACGACGAGGATATTCTAAATGCTATTAGATATCATACTACTGGTAGAAGAAACATGAGCAGTTTAGAAAAGATAATATATATTGCAGATTACATTGAGCCATTAAGAAAATTTAGTGGTGTAGAGGAATTAAGAAGTTTAAGTAAGGTGAATTTAGATGAAGCGATAATACAGTCTCTTGAAAACACTATAAAATATGTTATAAGTCAAAAGGGACTATTACACATAGATACAATTGACGCAAGAAATTATTTATTGTGTAAACAAAGTGGGGGAAAGTATGAAAAATGAGAAAAAACAAAAAAAGCAAAAGAAGATTGTTGATTTCAAAAGGTTTCTAATTGTTACTATTACTTTTGTTGTGATAGTTTGTGCATTGATTTTTGCGTATTTTTATTTCTACTTATCTAATCTCAATAATGATGCGGTAGATTTATCTAAAAAAGACATAACTTCGAAACTAAACAAAGAAGAGCTCGAAAAAATAAGCAATGATGGAGGAGCTTGTAATATACTTGTGATGGGTGTAGATATAGGTACTCCTGGTGCTACTAATGATGATGACCCTAAGAGAACAGATACAATGATTTTAGCACATTATAATGCACAAGATAAAAAAGTTAGTTTGGTTTCTATTCCGAGAGATACTTTAATTAAGATTAATGGAAGAAATCAAAAGATAAATGCGGCTCATGCTATTGATGGTGTAATTGGCGCAGTTAGTGCTGTAGAAACATTATTAGGTATTAAAATTGACTACTATGGTAAAATTGACTATGAAGGATTTAGACAAGTGATTGATGCTATTGGTGGAATTGACATGGATATAACAAGGAATATGTATTATGACGATCCGACCCAGAATTTGAGTATTCATTTTAAAAAGGGGACAACAGTTCATTTAGATGGTAAGAAAGCCGAAGAATTTTTTAGGTGGAGAAAGAATAATGATGGTAGTGGTTTAGTAGATGGTGATATAGGTAGAATAAAAAATCAACAAATGTTTATTAGTAAAGTTATGGAAAAAGTAAAAAGTCCTAGCATAGTAATTAAGATGCCAAGTATTCTATCAGCAATTCAAAGCTATGTAGAAACTAATATGGATGCAAATGGTATACTTAAGTATGGATACATATTTGCCACCATTGGTAAGGAAAATCTTTATATGGATACTATTAAAGGTGAATCAAGATATATAAATAATTTATCATATCTAGTATACGATGATGCTTTAAATGAGCAAGTTATTTCAAAATTAAACGATAGTAAATTACAGAATATTGATAAGTCAGAGTTTAAAATTAAGATAGTTAATGGTACTAATAAATCAGGTTTAGCTAGTGATTTTTCAAAATATCTTTCAGAAAAAGGTTATAATAAGGCGTTAACAGAAAATGGTGAGCCTACTAGTAAAACTAAGATTATAGTATACAATAGCAGTGAAGAGATAAAGGCTGATCTAATAAAAGATTTTAAAATAGACAACATTGAGTTTTTATCGTCAACTGAGGAGAACTTTGATATAATAGTGTTGTTAGGTGAAGATCATGAATACATGTATTAATATTGAAGGAACATACAACAATGAGGAGGAGAAAAAATGGAAAAACATATTATAAGTACAGTTAATGCACCAGCAGCTCTTGGACCATATTCTCAAGCAGTAAAAGTTGGGGATCTATTATATACTTCAGGACAACTCGCAATAAATGCTGCTACTGGGGAGTTTATAAATGATGATATAAGAAAAGCTACAGCACAATCTTTAGATAATGTAAAAGCTATATTAGAAGAGGCAGGTACTACATTAGATAAAGTAGTAAAAACACTAGTATTTTTAAAGGATATGAACGATTTTGCTGCTATGAATGAAGTATACTCCCAATATTTTGGTACAAATCCTCCAGCTAGATCTTGTATTCAAGCAGGAAAACTTCCCAAGGATGCGTTAGTAGAAATAGAAGTAATAGCGATTGTCTAATAAAACAGTGCTAACTGATAAATCAGTGCTCACTGATAAATCAGTGC
>NZ_JAENWL010000401.1 GCF_016650095.1 Clostridium sp.
AACCGCCGTGTACCGAACGGTATGCACGGTGGTGTGAGAGGTCGCTAAATAAACTAATTATTTAGCTCCTACTCGATTGAATTGTGATATACAGTGGTATAACATAAATATATTTAATTAAAATGTATATATAAGCTATTGATAATACATATTTCTATTGTTAGCAGCAAGTTAAAGTGATACAATTAAGTCATTACAAACATTTGTATCATACAAGTTCTTTATTTTATTATAAGGGACGGATTTTTCACAAATTAAATAATTTTTATGCCAATGCTGTAGGATTTCGATACATATTTTGTATCTATGCCTAGAGTTTTTTTATTTTCTCAAAAACAGGATTTTTACAAATAATATATGGAGGTTATGCACATGAAAAAGTTATTTACCAAAGTTACAGCAAGTAATGTTAAGAATTAAATAACTAGTCAAGATTTTTACAAATTAAAGGGAGGTTTTTATAAATGATAAATTTTATTGATATGTTAAATTGCACATTAGCAACGGTAGAGGAAGAAAAGAAGAAAATAAACAATCGGTTTGATGAAGATTATTCTGTAAAGATGGAGGATTTAATATCTAAAATCTCTAAGGAGTATGAAGATTTAGAAAAGGTTGCTGGAAGGTGTAGATGGATTGAGATTGGCACTGACTTGGAAGTGGGGATAAATGCATATACTGAGTTGGCGCCAAAAGAAGAATATGGGTTTGGTAAAATCAATGGACAATTTCAATACTCTGTCCTACAATACAAAAAGGTCACATACGCTCTAAATTCAAAAGCTGAAGGTTTATTTTTAGGTGGTTGTTCTAAAATAAAACCACTAAAAGAAGGATTGCTAATATATCTTAAAAATGAGGATTTAATAAAATTAACTATCATGGGCAAGTTCAAAAAAGAATTTGAAGAGAATTTAAATAAAAAACTTATTACAATGAAAGATACGAGGGAATTTGCTGAGTTGGTCGATTCACACTATTAGAGTGTAACCTACAGATTTAAACAAACATAAAGAGGGATAGGCAGATAAATCAACAGCCTATTCTTCTTTGCAAAAGGACTTATACAAATTGCATTTTAGGAGGATTTATAAAATGGTTAATGAAAAAATTAAGTTAGGAAGTCATGTTCATAATAATAATTATGGAAATTACACAGACGTTTTAATTAACGTAGAGTTTTTAGATACAGAGAGAAACGCAAAATATAGTGATGACCCAACAGGATTCACAAGTGTATATTTTTCTGAAGATAACGAACCTATTCTTTCATATGTAGAGAATGACTATGATTCTTCTAAAAATCCATTCACAAAAGAGGAAGAAGCTATAATTATAAAGTATGCTGAAAACTTTCTAACTAACTAAACTTAATTTTTTTCGATAGATGTATGCAAATAAAGGGGGTCATTATTTATGATAAATACAATCATGAATGTATTAAGGCAGGCTATAGATAAGAATATATTTGATATGAAATATAAGCTAGGAATAGCGAAGGAAGGTAAAGATTTCTTTAGCTGTAGTGAGTATGACTTTTGTGTAGAATGTACTCCTTCAGACAAACCATGCAAGGCTCGCTTTAAATAATTTACATTACAGGACTTAAACAATTAAGGAGGATTTTTCAAATGAAAAACATTATAATACCAAAACTTGATTATAAGCAGATGAAAACAGAAATTACTGACAAATGGTACGCTAAGCAAGAGGGCAAAGGTTATACAATAATGTTGTCAATAAATGAAACAGTAGAGCAAATAGGTGATAAGTTACAAGAAGTTCTCAGGGAAAAAATAAATGAAAACCTAAAATTCAATATATATATGGATGAAGAGGGGATCTTTGACTACCGATTAAGTTATTCGATTGGTGGAGAAGGAGAATGGACTATATTTATTTGCAATTTAGAAGATGAAAAATATGATGACGATTATAATTTTGCTAGAAACTGCATAAACAAAGTCTTAAGCTCGATCACAGTAGAAAACTTAAAAATTTGTAAGGAGTATGCAGAATTCTTATTTGTAGCTAAAGATAAATACAACCTTAGAATTATGTATGGAGATTCTAATTGTATGAATGTAAGTAAAAATTCTGTAAGTGTACCAGGAGAGTTAATTGCTTATAAACATTATAGTGACATTATTAGATACTTCGTTAGAAATTCCAATAGGATAATGAAAAGAAGAGAAAAAGCTTTTAATGGAAGGTACTTCTTTAAGGACATGAAAGTTCAAAGGAGTGAAGTGAGAAAGACTATATCTTCTATTGATTATACACAATTTGAGGAGGTATTTAAGGTGTTATAATAGGATTTAATCAAATTAAACTTAAAGAGTTCAAATTTTAATAATATAAAGACCAGCAATTATTTGTTGGTCTTTATATTATTATATTAGCCACTGACCGGTTGCTTTTATCATCTAAGGTAGCGTGGGTTGTGTAAGAGATATTGGTGCTACCCAGGGTAAATTATTGTATCTAGTTTTCAATATGTCTACATACGTAAATTGCTGCGTATGTCTAACAATCTCATCTATATCCTTTGATAAAAAAACATCATCAAGTGTTAAGAGTTGAGTTCTTAAGTCAATTATATTGGATAGAGCGTATTCCCAATTCCATTTGTCGTAGTCACTAGAGTTAAATACACTTAAAACTTTACTTGTAAGTGAGATTCGGGATATATTATAAGTATAAACCGTTCCTATTGCGTATACGCGGGTCCCCAAAATATCATTTGGCCCTAAAATCACAAACTTTTTAAAACTCCTTTTTTTAGTATCGGGTCTAATTGCAGATGCATAAATTTGATTGAGTATTATAGCTGATATGTGAGAACTGGATGCTTTTAACACAATAATCTGCTCTCTCGGTAATGATTGTCTTTTATTAATCGGAATGCCCATATAAAATTCCCCCTTTTTTTAAAACCATGTAACTGATTTCTTTCTAATTGTAACACTGACTAGGGCTCACTGGGCGCCACTAATATCCCGTTTAAACTCATATAAAGAAGTTATTATATCTAAAGAATGTATAATTTTTTTGGACAATGTATTCTATCTTTTTTAAAGTCCTATGAAAAAAATGCCATGTATAAAGTACAATTGTAAGTGGTAAACTAAAACCATGAGATTTAGGAAAATAAGAACCCTGAATAATTTCCAAATAACCACAAAAACAAACACCTTTTCTGTACAATGGTTGAAGAGGTGATGAGAATTGAAAAGATTGAAGGGATGGG
>NZ_JAENWL010000161.1 GCF_016650095.1 Clostridium sp.
ACTGATAAATCAGTGCTCACTGATAAATCAGTGCCAGATAATTTATTAACCTATGTTGTCAGGGAAAATATCAATAACGTAAAATTAAGAGATTATTTTAAGTATGCAGAGAAATTATCTGGTAGATTTTTAAAAAGCACAGGACTTACTGGGAAAATAAGTGTAAATGGTAAAGTGGTCAAGTTAAATCATAGAATAAGTTCAAAAGACATTGTAGAAATTGATATGGAAAAGGACGAGCATCAAAACATTGAACCAGAGAAGATGGATTTAGATGTAGTATATGATGATGTAGACCTTATTGTTATAAATAAGAGCCCAGGTATTGTGGTTCACCCGACTCGTGGGTATCCCTTTGGAACTCTTGCCAATGGAGTTTTATATTATTTCAAAGAAAGAGATGAAAAATGCATTGTTAGACTTGTGAGTAGACTCGATAGAGATACCTCAGGACTTATAATAATTGCAAAAAATCAATTTGCACATATGGCATTAGCTAGAGATATGCATAGCAATGAATCACAGGTCAGAGACATGCAGGAAAGTGATATGCATAGTAAAACCTTCGAGAAAAGTTATATGGCTGTTGTACATGGCAATATGGGAAATAAGACAGGTACTATTGATTTGCCCATTGGAAATCGCGATAAAGAAAGTGCAAAGAGAGAAGTGTGGGAAGAAGGACAAAGAAGTATAACTCATTACGAAGTTATTGATTCTTTTAAAAATGGTGATTTGGTAAAATTAACATTGGAAACTGGTAGAACACATCAAATTCGTGTTCATTTAAGTCATCTTGGTCATCCACTTTACGGGGATAGCCTTTATGGAATTTGCGAGAGTGAGTATATTGATAGGCAGGCACTTCATGCTTATAAATTAATTATTCCACATCCACGAACTGGTGAAGAACTTATACTTGAGTCAAAGCTTCCAGAGGATATAGTGAATCTAATAAGTAAACTAAAAGCTGAAAGCGACGTATAAAAAAGCATCAGTTGTAAACTAATAATAGTTTACAACTGATGCTTTTTTATATTATCTGAATTTTTTATTATTTAAATCTTTTATGAAATTCCTCAATTTGTTTTTTCTTCTTCGTCGCAACTTTCTTACTCTCATAAAAATTAAGAATAGTGCTAAGGCAATTGCAAGGTATTTTATTATGTTCATTAAGAGTGTAGAACTTTTGAAGGACTTTAAATTATTACTCAGAGATGATGTTATTTTAGCTTTTTTAGCGTAATCCGTTCCGCTATATAAATCTAAAGTGTAGGAATCTTCACCAAAAGCAACTGTAGCTTTACTTATTAACTCACCTTTCTTAATTGAGGTAGGGTCCATTTCCGTTTGCTCAGTTTTAATAGTTGGGGTTAAAGTTGAATCTTTAGATTTAACAATGTAAAGATCTTGTGATGCAAGAAGAGGGACCACTGTACCATCATCTAAAGTTAAATTTGATACTACATCATCTTTATTAAAATATTTAGAGAGTTCAAAATTATCAAATCCATAATCAAGTAGTTTTCTACTGTCCGTAAAAAAAGTTTTTACAGAGTCATGTACAAGTGCTACTATAAGTTTTTGACCGTTTCTACTAGCTACGGCAATAAAAGAATGTTTTGATTGGATAGTATAGCCTGTCTTTCCGCCTACACAATCAGGATAATAGTATTGGTCACCCTTTTGTATTAGCCTATTACCATTCCAAAGAGGACGTTTTTCCTTAGATTTATTTGTTGGTGCCATTATATATGAAGAAGTTGTTGCTATCTCTTTGTATTCATCATGCTTAGTAAGCTCCATCATAATCAAAGACAAATCGTAGGCTGAAGTTTTATGATTAACATCATATAGCCCATTCGGATTAACAAAGTGAGTATTCTCGCAGCCGAGTGCCTTTGCGCGATCATTCATAAGTTTTGAAAATTCTTCTATTGAGCCACTTATATGTTCGGCGAGAGCTATAGCACAGTCATTAGCAGAAGCTAATATTAATCCATATAACAATTCTTTAACAGAAATTTTTTCCCCTTCAAATATATATATTTTTGAACCATCAGCCATCTCTGCATTTTTACTTACTGTTACCACATCGCTTAAATTACATTTTTCGAGAACTAGAAGTATAGTCATTATCTTAGTGGTGGAAGCTGGAGGGTATGCAGAATCCTTGTTTTTCTCATATAGTATTTTGCCAGTAGTGGCATCTATTAAAACCACACTATCTGCGGACGCCACTGGTGGCGAGGACGTCACTGGTGGAGTTACTAGTGCTTTAACGGCTGGCGTCATATTAAAAAGTATAAAAAATGATGTGAGTATTATTGTGATTAACCTTTTCATAGGATACCTCCAAGTTTTTCAATATTTATAGTATATCAAAAAAATCCTTTCTTAGCGATAGTATTTAAAGAAAGTTGTCAATAATTCAATATAGGAAGGTAATTTGCAATAATTGTTTTGTGCTAGTAGAGATTAACGAGATTTTGATTAAGGAGGAATTATGAAAAGTAAAGAAAAAATAATCGGTTCTATAGTTATCTTGTGCATAAGCATTGTCTTTATAATTGGTGGCTACGCGTTGTCAAGACCAAAAGAAAATGTAAACGCTGCTGATTACACGGATATATTTATAGAAGCTGATAAAACTTCAGGAGTGAAAGATGCAGAGCGAGTTAGTGCAGCAGGATCCAATATAGAGGTTCAATCAAATAAAATAGAAGAGATTAATATTAAAGTTGATATAAAGGGTGCTGTAGAACATCCTGGTGTTTATGAAATAAAAAATGGAAGTAGAGTAATGGATCTTATAAAATTAGCAGGGGGTGGTACGTCAGACGCAGAACTTGATGCGACAAATCTCTCAGCAAAACTTAAGGATGAAGACTGTATCGTAATTTGCAAAAAAGGTGAGGTAAACAAAACACAAAACTTGCAGAGTAGTATTAGCAATTCGGAGGTTTCAAGGTCTAATAGCAATGGAGAGGACGCTATCATTAACATAAACACTGCAAGCAGAGAGGAATTAAAAACTCTTACTGGAATAGGAGATGCCAAAGCTGATGTTATAATCGAGTATAGGGAGCAAAATGGAGGATTTAAGTCAGTAGAAGAACTAACAAAAGTAGGTGGGATTGGAGAAAAGACTTTAAGTAAATTTATAGATAAGATAGACATAAAGTAACTATTGGTATAAGATTATATTGAAGATTTAGTAGAATTAATAATAACTACTGATTGCAAAAAAATACTAGAGTACGAGGAGGTTTAAGATGGAAAAGAGACTTACAGAGCTATCAAAAACCTCTGGCTGAGCTGCGAAAATAGGGCCGGAGGCCTTAGCAACGATATTAGAAAAATTACCTAAAATGGAAAGTGAAAATTTAATTGTTGGAATTGAAACCTCTGATGATGCAGCAGTATATAGGTTAAGCGATGAAATTGCAGTGATTCAAACCTTAGACTTTTTTACACCTGTGGTAGATGACCCTTACACCTTTGGACAAATAGCGGCAGCCAATTCATTGAGTGACGTGTATGCTATGGGGGGGAAACCTACGGTGGCTTTAAATATAGTATGTTTTCCTAATTGTTTAAATATAGATATACTTGGAGAAATTTTAAGAGGTGGAGCAGATAAAGTAATAGAAGCTGGAGCAATAGTAATGGGAGGTCATTCTGTACAGGATGATGAGCCTAAATACGGCCTATCAGTGATGGGAATAGTACACCCAGATAAGGTGCTAAAAAATTATGGCTGCAAAGTAGGAGAAGTGTTGATTTTAACAAAGCCCTTGGGTACTGGTATAATTAATACAGCAATAAAAGCAGAACTTGCTTCAAAAGAGGCTTATGACATTGCGGTTAAGGTTATGTGTACTTTAAATAAATATGCTGGAGAAATCATTATAGAGTATGATATAAGTGCTTGTACGGATATAACAGGCTTTGGTATTATGGGGCACTGCTATGAAATGGCTAGTGGGTCTAATATAAGCTTAAAATTATTTAAAGAAAAGATACCATACATTAAAGAGGCTAAAGAGTACGCAAAGATAGGACTTGTTCCTGCAGGTAGCTATAACAATAAATCATACTTAGAAGGGAAATATGAACTTAGAAGTATTCCGGAATGGTTAGAAGATATATTATTTGATCCTCAAACTTCGGGTGGGCTTTTAGTATCTTGTACACCTTTAGAAGCCGAAAAACTTATGAGTAGGCTAAATAAGTTAGAATTAAAATCAGTGATTATTGGAGAAGTAATCCCTTTGCAGGATAAGTATATAATAGTGGAGTAAATAAATACGGGGAGATAGCCATGAATAGAGAATTATTAAGAAGTTTACCTAAGATAGATGAACTACTTCAAGAAGAAACAATAGAAAATAAGCTGGAAAATAGTATGAGAGTTCTTGTATTAGATTCTTTAAGAGAAACTATAGAATCATATAGAAAAGCAATTCTTAATGATGAAATAGAATCATTAACAAAAGAAGAGATAATAATTGATTCTATTAAACTATTAAATAAAAAGAATAGTAGGAATCTTAGAAAAGTTATAAATGCTACGGGAACTGTTGTTCATACAAATCTAGGAAGATCTCTTTTATCAAAGGATGCAATAGACGCGGTAATTAATGTTGCGCAAAATTACAACAATCTTGAATATGTTATAGATAGTGGCATGCGAGGATCGAGATATTCACATATAGAGGATATTGTAATGAAAATAACTGGCGCAGAGGCTGCTATGGTGGTAAATAACAACGCGGCGGCAGTAATGCTTGCGTTAGATACATTGTGTAGGGGTAAGGAAGCAATAGTTTCCAGAGGACAATTGGTGGAAATTGGAGGATCGTTTAGAGTTCCTGAAGTTATGAAATTTAGTGGAGCTAAACTAGTAGAAGTAGGTACAACTAATAGAACTCATTTATATGATTATGAAGATAATATTAGTGAAAATACAGGAGTGTTTCTAAAAGTACACACTTCTAATTTTAAAATTATGGGATTTACGCAGGAAGTAGCTATAGAAGATTTAGTAAAGCTCGGATCCGAAAAAGATATACCAGTGGTTGAAGACATAGGAAGTGGAGTGTTAATAGATTACTCTAAATATGGGTTTGTATATGAACCAACAGTTCAAGAAAGCATAAAAAAGGGTATAGATGTAGTAACTTTTAGCGGAGACAAGATGTTAGGTGGTCCTCAAGCTGGAATTATAGTAGGTAAAAAGAAGTATATTGATAGAATGAAGAAGAACCAATTAACTAGGGCACTCCGAATAGATAAAATGACTTTGGCAGCTTTAGAAGGTACACTGAAGCATTATCTAGAAGAAGCAGAGGCTATTAAAAACATACCAACTTTAAACATGCTTTTATGTAGCAAACTTGAGCTTAAGAAAAGAGCGCAGAAACTGAAAAGAAAGCTTCAAAATAGAACAGATAAATTCACTTTCACTATAGATAATGACTATTCAATGGTGGGTGGAGGTTCAATGCCTACTGAGAAAATAGAAACTTATGTAATAAAAATAAAAAGTGAAAGTTTTACGACGATGCAAATAGAAGAGAAATTAAGAAAGAATGAAGTAGCTATAATTGCAAGAATTAGTAACAATGAAGTGATAATAGACCTAAGGACTTTATTTGAAAAGGATTATGGAATTATTGCAGAAGCTTTTAAAAATATGTAAAAAAAAATTATGGAAAGGTTGCTGCTTATATGAAACATATTATTATAGGAACAGCAGGGCATATAGACCACGGAAAGACAACATTAATTAAAGCACTAACGGGTAGAGAGACAGATACTTTAAAAGAGGAAAAGGATAGAGGTATTTCTATAAATTTAGGATTCACATATTTCGATTTACCATCTGGCAGAAGAGCTGGAATTATAGATGTTCCAGGGCATGAGAAATTCATTAAGAACATGCTTGCAGGGATAAGCAGTATAGACGTGGTTCTACTAGTTATTGCAGCGGATGAAGGTATTATGCCCCAAACTAAAGAGCATTTTGAAATATTACAATTGCTAAATGTTAAAAAAGGAATAATAGTGCTTACAAAGGCAGATCTCGTGGATGATGAATGGATTGAAATGATTAAAGGTGATTTGCTTAATGAGTTTAAAGGCACATTTTTAGAAGCTGCACCTATTCATGCTGTATCCTCAAAAACTAAAATGGGATTTGTTGAACTTATACGAGATATAGATAAAATGACAGAAGAAGTTGATGCTAAAGATACCGAAGGTCATTTTAGGTTATCTGTGGATAGGGCATTTTCTGTAAGTGGGTTTGGCACTGTGGTAACTGGAACAATAATAAGTGGAAGAGTAAAAGTGGGGGATGCAGTAGAAATATATCCGTCTAAAGTTGTCACAAAGGTTAGAGGCATTCATATTCATGATAAACGGTCGGAGTTTGGAGAAGCAGGTCAAAGATGTGCTATAAACCTAGCTAATTTAAAACTAAGTGAAATTGGAAGAGGAGATGTAGTGTCAACCGTAAATATAATGGAACCCTCTTTTTCAATAGATTGTACACTATACTATCTAAAAAGTGCAGAAAAACCATTAGTTAATAGGCAGAGGGTTAGATTATATCATGGAACGGATGAAATCCTGTGTAGAGTAGTTATACTAGGAAGAGAAGAAGTAGCGCCAGGAGAAAGTGCATATGTACAATTAAGACTCGAAAAGCCAATAAATGCCCAAAGAAATGATAGATATGTGCTTAGAAGCTACTCCCCAATGCGAACTATTGCTGGTGGTATTGTCATTGAACCTTCCGCCCAAAAGGCCAAGAGGTTTGATGAAAAATACATTGAAGAGCTTAAAGTTAAAGAAAGTGGAAAAACAGAAGATATTTTGGGGAATGTAGTTGATAAATTAAGCGGAGATTACCCAGATACTGCTGTGATTTTAAAAGCACTGGGTAAAAATGAAGAAGGCATAGAAGAGAAATTACAATCAATGGTCGATGACAATATAATAATCAAACTAACAGCTTTAGATAAGACGATTTATATACATAAGAATTTTTTTAAGCAGAAGATAGAGGGAATAGAGCAAATCTTAATAAAGTATCATAATGAACATACTCTTAAGGCTGGTATGCCAAAAGAGGAAATCAAGAATAAAATTTTTGGGAAAAGTATTAAGCAAAAAACCTATGATGAAATATTGATGCTGATGGAAAATAGAAATGTTATAAAAATATATGAAAAATTTGTATCTTTATATGATTTTAGGATACAATATACAAATGAGCAAGAAAAGATAAAAACGAGTATTATTTCGGCTTATGATAAAGGAAGATACAATCCCCCTAAATATACAGACTTAATCCAAAATGAAAAGGATAAAAATAACTTCAAAATGGTTTTTGATTCGTTGCTCGGTAATGAAGAATTAATAAAAATAGGTGAGGACTGTATCTTTACAAAGGAACATTATGAAAACTCAAAAGAAATAGTTTACAACTACATTAAGGAAAAAGGCAGCATAGCCGCATCTTCAGCTAGAGACGCCTTTGACACAAGTCGAAAATTTTCAGTAGCTCTTTTAGAACATTTTGATGGTATAAAATTAACTAAGAGGGTGGAAAATGATCGAGTACTATACAAGGAAAGTTAAAAGTATGGAACTTTGAATTAA
>NZ_JAENWL010000384.1 GCF_016650095.1 Clostridium sp.
CCTTAATTAAGATTTAAAGAACATATTTTTGTACTGTTTCATTTACTTTTGATTTTAATTCTTCTTTTATGACAAATTCAAAACTGTAATTAGGTGAGAAAAATGTATTAACTTTAAATTGAATAGTAGTTGGTAATATCCAACTATAACTTTGAACTTTAGACCATTTGTAAAATTTACCAGAACGATATATCCCATTTTCTCTTATTCCTGAACTTTCCAAAATCCCTATTAGATTAAAAATTGCTAATTCAATCCACATTATATTATTTAAAATATCAATATAAGCGTTATTCCTATAGTTTATATACCCTATTATACCAAAAGCTATAATCATCAAAACCCAAAATATAATCATTGCAACCCAAAAAATAGTCGAAAATCTACTTTGCTTTGCGTTTATAATAAGTTTTCTATGCTGGATTACTTTATATAATTTTATTATTATTAGTATTAAAACAAAAATAATCATAATCACATATAATTTTTTAATAGTATCCATTGATATCCCCTCCGAAAAAGCTATTTCTTTATCAATAATCCCACTTAAATTATAACATGTTTTCTATAATTTTGAAATGCAACTTATTACTGTAGTATATATATGAACCCGTTGGATTGATTTAGAGAGGCATCAATTTTAATTTCCAATATGACAATATTCCCTTAATTTAGTAAAAACAATATGATAGAATGAAGTTATTGAGGATTTAAATAATAAATTGTAAAACCTTGCAGTGAGATGAATATGGTTAAGAATAAGAAGTGAATTTATAAAGAATATTATTAAGGGGGAGTGATATAATGAGTAAATTTGGAGAATGCGCATTAAAATCTTTAAAATTAATCTTAGAAGATAATAGCTTAACTCCAAGAGAAGCTTGGCAAATAGTATCAATAGAATTATTCGGAGAAGGGACAAGTAGTCAGAGAAAAGTATGTCCTAAAAGTACTTTTCTTGGACTGTGTGAAGAAGGCCTAGTTAAGGGGATAGAAAAGGGAAAGTACACCGCTTCGAAAAAAAACAAATATTATGGCCTTACCGCAGTTGGTATTTTAGAGAAGAACATGCATAAGATATTTGAAGCTGAAGAACTGTGGAGTCTGGTAACTGATAATAAGGAACATGATGGACAGATGGATATTGTATTGGAACTTTGGGAGAATGGAATGATATTTAAAAAATAATCTGTAACTAATCAGTAAAAATAACTTTATAAAATGGGTTTAAAAAGTTTAAAAGAACTGTTATAATGTAAACATACAAAATCAAGTTAAGGATACTAGAGTGGCGATATATTACTGCTGCACTAAATACAATGATATGTGGTGAAAATTATGTTAAATTATAAAAACAACATAAATCAAGACACAATAAAAGATTCAAACAGAAAGAAAATACTTAATCTTATTGCTGAAAAAAGGGAGTATACTAAACAAAATATTTCAAAAGAAATTGGTGTTAGTATTCCCACGGTAATTGCAAATGTTAATGAGCTAATAAAAGAAGGTTTAGTTGAAGAGGCTGGGGTTGAAGGATCAACAGGTGGAAGAAAACCTATTATTGTTAGATTCTTACCAAATTCTAAATATTCATTTGGAGTAGAATTTACATTAAATAATGTTAGAATTATTTTAATTAATCTTGAAGCCGAGATAAAATTTGATGCTAGTTTTAAGGTTCACGATTTTAAAAATATGGATGATATTATGGAGAAAATTCATGGAATCATTAATAACATGCTTGGCGAAAAAAAAGTTAATCATAAGGATATTCTTGGCATCGGGTTTTCACTTCCGGGTACAGTTAATGAAGAAAGCTTAATTCTTGAACTAGCACCAAATATAGGACTTGAAAATGTTAGCTTTAGCAGGTTTGTTAAGATATTACAGTTTCCTATATATCTAGAGAATGAAGCTAACTCAGCTGCTTTTGGTGAGTTAACTCTAGGTATTGCTAAAAAAATGAGGAATCTAGTTTATATTTCTATTAATGAAGGTATAGGCGCCGGTGTTGTAATTCAAGATCATCTTTATAAAGGAAAAAATAAAAGAGCTGGAGAACTCGGACATATGACTATTGTGGCTAATGGTAAGCCTTGTAATTGTGGGAGAAAAGGATGCCTTGAGCAATATGCATCTAAGAAATCTTTAATGGAAGATTATAATTCGAAAAGTTTAAATCCTGTAGACACATTAAAAGAGTTTTTCTCAAGAGTGCAGCAAAAGGAAACTATTGCAATGATATCACTCCAAAATTATATAAATTATCTTGCTATAGGGATTCAAAATATTGTACTTATCTTTGATCCACATTATGTGGTTTTAGGTGGAGAAATAAGTGACTTTTCAGAGTACTATCTTGTGGATTTAAAAGAAAAAGTCTTTGTGGAAAATAGTTTTTATGGTGATACTAATCTTAAAATATTTACATCAAAACTAAAAAAAGATTCTTCCATATTAGGCGCAGCGCTACTACCCTTGCAAAATTTATTTTCAGTAAATGAAAAAAATATTTAGGAGGAGATTTTATGACCTATGTGTTAGGAATAGATATAGGAACTTCAGGTACAAAAACTATATTGTTTGATCAAAAAGGTAATAATATTTCAAGTTCTGCACAGGAGTACCCTTTATATCAACCAGAAATCGGATGGGCTGAGCAAAAACCCGAAGATTGGTGGGATGCAGTAGTCGCTACAATAAGCAACGTAATACAAAAAAGCGGAGTAAACATTGAAGATATTAAAGGAATAGGTCTATCTGGACAAATGCATGGTTTGGTTATGCTAGATAAAGATGGAAAGGTGTTAAGACCTTCAATAATATGGTGCGATCAAAGAACATCAGATGAATGCGAGGAAATAACAAAACTAGTTGGCGCTGAGAGATTAATTGAAATAACAGCTAATCCTGCATTAACAGGTTTTACTGCCTCTAAAATTATGTGGGTTAAGAAACATGAACCAGAGATTTATGAAAAAACTTATAAAATACTTCTTCCAAAAGATTATATAAGATTTATGCTTACTGGAGACTTTTGTACAGAAGTATCAGATGCCAGTGGGATGCAGCTTTTAGATGTTCCTAACAGAAATTGGAGCGAAGAGGTATTAGAAAAACTTCATATTAACAAGTCCTTACTTGGGAAAGTTTATGAATCACAAGAAGTAACTGGAACAGTTAATAAAGAGGCCGCAAAACTTACAGGACTTAAAGAAGGAACAAAGGTAGTTGGAGGCGCAGGAGATCAAGCTGCTGGAGCTATAGGAAATGGTATCGTTAGACCAGGGGTAGTTTCTTCTACTATTGGTACTTCAGGAGTAGTATTCGCACATACTGATAAAATTACTATAGATAAAAAAGGTAGGGTACATACCTTTTGTCATGCGGTGCCAGGTGCTTGGCATATCATGGGAGTTACTCAAGCAGCAGGATTGTCTTTAAAATGGTTTAAAGATAATTTATGTGGACTAGAAAATAAGAATTC
>NZ_JAENWL010000054.1 GCF_016650095.1 Clostridium sp.
AAATAATCATCATTAATCTTATTTCAATTGTTGTATTTTTTGCTTTGTTACCAAAGTATACCTATGCTGAAGCTAAACTAATTGCAGAGAACAAGTATAAAAATGAATTAGATTATTTTGTTGAGTTTGAATCATATTATAATAATACTGTGCCAATTATATCTGATAATATAAAAGAAATATTTATTCCACGTAGATTTTATTATTTTTCTTTTGTTAAAAATAATGGAGAGAAAAAATATATTATGATAAATCCTTTAGAAGGTGAGATTGTAGAGTTAGGGGATTCATATTGGGAAGAATAAATTTTTTAGTCTATCAATATAGTGAATTTATGAAACTATTAGAAATACAAACTAATAAAGATGGGGGCATACATGAATAAGAAATTTTTATATTTTATAATAACAGCACTTTTGCTGTTAAACTTGGCTACTTTCTCTAAAATAAACAGCTTGGAAAACAATATTAACAACAGATTTCAGCAGAGCGATTCTGTGGTTAACAATTTAAGAAATGAAATTGATAGTGTTTATTCAAATGTTGATACAAAGCTTAAAAAGCAAGGAAGTATTTTAGATAATTACAGTGTAACACTTGGAGAATTAAATCCTAGTGATTTCACTATACCTGTTAGATTAACGCTAACTCCTAAGGAATATCCAAAGGGGTTAATAGCAAGTCTAAATTTAAATGATAAAAACGTTCCTATGAAAAATGAAGGAACATCTTTTGTTGCAAATGTAGATGCATATGTTTTTGATGATTTTAACCTGGAAGTTGTCTTGGAGCAAGGTGGAGTTAAAAAAATTGAAACAATTGAAGAATACCATAATTTGAGAATTAAATATCTACTAGATATAAATGGCGGATTTAATGGACAATCCACCTATAGTTTAAGCGGATATCAATATAGTGGGAAAATAGATCTTACAATTGGCGCTTCTAGAGCTGGAAGCGCTAAAAAAATTGACATAGTTAATGATGTGAATGGAGTTATTATTAGTCAGCGGGAAATAGAACCTTTGGATAATATATCAATAGATGTTAAGGAGAATATCAAACTTGATGCGGGTGATAAGCTGACAATATATGCAATGATTCAAGATAGATATGGGCTTAATTACAAGTATGTAATAGATGTATTTGATGCCGACAGTAATAAAGAACATTTAAAGGATAATTTTAAATGGGAGATGAAGAAGCGAAGAATTGAAAAAATAACAGATGGAAATGGGAAGATAGTATATGAATCGAAAAATGATATAATAAAGTAAAAGGAGGATTGCAATGACTATCATAAGACAAGCTAAAAAATGGGAATCTAAAACTCTAACTAATATTGCAATTAAATCAGAAGCTTATTGGGGTTATGATTCAGATTACATGGAAAATTTTAAATCTCTTTATAAGGTTACTGAAGAGTTTATAAGTAACAATATAACATATATTATAGAAGAAAATGATAGTATTATAGGTTTTTATGGTATCTTAAGGGATGATAAAGAAATTTCTTTAGAGTATCTTTATGTAGAGCCTAAAAGTATAGGGAAAGGATATGGAAAGCTATTATGGAATCATATGGTTGAGACCTGTAAAAATATGCATACTAATCAGGTAGTTTTAGTTACGAGCCCACAAGCAAAAGAATTTTATCTTAAAATGGGCGCAATAGAAGCTGGGGAAGTAGATTCTATTGTTATAAAAAATCGAAGAATACCAAGATTAGTTTATACACTCTAATAGTAAGGTATTCCAAGTTATTTTGATATTATTAGAATTTACGTTAACGATAAAGGGGCATTCAGAAAAACTTAAGGAGGATTTCACTATGAGCAAAAGGATTTTAGGATTAATACGAAGTGATTATGATTATGATGTGGATAAGAAAAGAAATTTTGAGCACATTAAGAAATTTTTTGAGGTGAGTCAAAAGAATGATTTTACCTTAGATAATCAAACATGGGACGATTTAGATATGAATAAAGTGTATGAGAAATTGGATAGAACCTATAGCAGCCCTGGAGAAGCGGCGTTATACTCAATGCTGAGAAATCCACTAATGGATGTAGAAGAGTTAAAAGAAAGAGGGGGATTAATTCAGTCATTTAAAGAAAATAGTCAGCTCCGGGAAAAACTCCAGTGCATTTTTTTTAAGTTAAGTAGGGATTATAAAAATACTTTTTTAGATATGATAGAAAATGATCTTATTATAAATAAAGCTAAATATTATATATACACTCTTCTTGGAAAAGTAATACCGCTGATAATAATTCTTTATGCAATATTTGTAAATATAAATTATATGTTAGTACTGCTTGGGTTAAGTTCTATTAATATGATTATAAACTCCATCGAAGTAAGGGCTATTAAGTCTAATGGAATATTCTATTTAAGAAAAAATATTGTGGCGGCTAAAAAAATTGCAAGTATAAAGAATAAAGATATAATTTACTATACAGGTAAAATAACCTTGATACTTAAATCTATAAAGGAAATCGATAGAGGAACAAGATTAATAGGATTTATAAATATGTGGGGAGGTTTTTTTGAATCTCTTTCTGTAATTTTTCTCTTGGAAGAAAGGGCTTATTACTCTATATCTGATAAGATAAAACAAGAAAAAGAAACTTTATTAGATCTTTACAATACAGTTGGGGAATTAGAGGCATTAATTTCTATTTCAGGGTATATACATAATTGTAAACAGCAGTTTGCAAAGCCTAAGTTTATAAATGAGGTTAAATTAAGCATAAAGCAGGGAATACATCCACTTATAGATAATGCAGTTGCAAACTCAATTAACATAGAAAATGGAGGTATAGTACTTACAGGCACAAATATGGCTGGAAAGTCTACATTTTTAAGAATGCTGGGAGTAAATATAATTTTGGCTCAGTGCTTTGATTTTGTTTTGGCTAAAGAATATGAGGCACCTTTTTTTAATATAGTTTCATCAATTAGCCCGAGTGACGATTTAACAAAGGGGAAAAGTTTCTTTATGGCAGAGGTAGAATCAATTCTTAGAATAATTAAGGCACTAGAAAAGGGAGTACCTGTATTCTGCCCTATAGATGAGATATTTAGAGGTACAAACCCAATAGAGAGAATTTCTATGTCAGCAGAAATACTAACTTACATAAACAATGGAAAAACTATTTCTATTGTAGCTACTCATGATAGAGAATTAGTGAATATATTAAAAGAAAAGTTTGAATTTTACTATTTTAGTGAAAAAGTTGATAATAAAAAAGGGTTAAGCTTTGATTATAAGTTAAAAAAAGGGGTTTCTCAAACAAGAAATGCCATTAGGCTTTTAGAGTACATGTGTTATCCAAAAGAAATAGTAGATAAGTCATATAAAAGAGCTGAGACCATAGAAAAACTTTTATAGGTCTAGTCATAGGCAAGGTATATTAGTTGCGTATATCTTTACTATTTAATATTATTAGGGTAATATAGTTTTAGACATTTAGGCAACTAGAGAAGAACAATTAAAAACCGTTTTGCATTACTGAACCATAAGGAGGAAAAATTTATGAATTTAAATATAGTTTTATTTCAACCCGAAATTCCACAAAATACTGGGAATATTGGAAGAACTTGCGTGCTTACTGATTGCAAGCTTCATCTTATAAAACCTCTAGGATTTAGTTTAGAGGAGAAACAACTTAAAAGAGCAGGTTTAGATTACTGGCCATATCTTAATTTGGAGATACATGAGTCATATGATGCGCTTAGAGAAAAATATAAGGAGTCAACATTCTACTATTCTACAACAAAAGGTTCAAAATTCTATTCAGAAGTAGAATATAAAAAAGGTGATTTTATAATTTTTGGAAGAGAGTCCTCAGGACTTCCTGATATCATTCGCGACAGTGATCCTGAAAGATGCATAAGAGTTCCTATGATAAAGAGTTCAACTAGATCCCTTAATCTTTCTAATACTGTGGCCATTATGGCATATGAAGCTCTTAGGCAGATAGAATTTCCAGAGATGAAATAAATATCGAATATTTATTATTATATCCCCCAGAGGCAAGCAAGGAGGAATGGAATGGAAAAGATTAAAATTATAACGGATAGTACATGCGATTTAAACAAAGATGTTATTGATAAGTATAATATAGAAGTTTTGCCTCTACTCGTGAACATAGAAAATAAAACTTATAAGGATGGGGAAGATATTACCCTACAAGATTATTTGCTTAAAATGAGGGATTCATATGAGTTTCCTACCACAACGCAGGTAAATCCACACAGGTTCTATGAATGCTATAAAAAATATATAGATGAGGGATATAAGATAGTTTCTATTCATCTTTCTTCAAAAATGAGTGGAACTTATCAATCAGCTTGCATAGCTAAAGGAATGTTAGACACAGAGGATATTATCACAATTGATAGTTATAATGTTACTTCAGGTCTTGGAATTTTAGTTTTAAAAGCCTGCAAATTAAAAGAAGAAGGATATAATATATTTGAAATAAAAGATAAGGTCAAAGAAATAATACCACATATAAAAAGTGCGCTTGCTTTTGATTCTTTAGAAAATTTAGTAAAGGGTGGTAGATTGTCTAAAGCTGTTGGAGCTATAGGCGGATTATTAGATATAAAATTAATTTTAACTGTAAAAGATGGTGAAATGGCGGTAATAGACAAAGCTCGTGGAAGAAAAAAAGCAATAACAAGTATTTTAAACAATTTAGACAAAACGGGAATAAAAAGTGGAGAAACAAGCATACTATTACAAGCTAGTGATAAAAATATTTTAGAAAGTTTAAGAACCAGTATGGTTGAACGGAAAATGGATTTTATAGAGTGTCAGGTCGGGTGCGTTGTGGGGACACATGCTGGTGAAGGTGCCTGTGGTATTTTTTATGTTGAAAATTATTAGAGAACAGTTAAGTGAAATGATATTGCAGCATTTTATTTAAATGTAGATTTTGTAAAAGTATTTAATATGATCCATAAATGATAAAAGAATAACGAACTATTTGATATATGTATCGTTGCTATAGAAAAATAAAATAGATATTAATCGAAAGATTGTGGCAACTGCGAAAAAAAGGGTGTATAATGTAGTCAAATGAGTAATAAAAATTAATATTCTAATGGATGATATTTTAGGGAGATAATCTTAAAATTAACACAGTATAGATCCTTATAAGTTTAAAATAGAAGGATTTAACTGATTTAAGATAGCCGAAGGAGTAAGTTTTGCAGCCCATGCAACATGAATCTCTCAGGCAAGAGTACCGAAAATGGACATACCTCTGGAAAGCGAATAGCACCGAAGGAGTAAAGCTCTCAGGTTCAAAGACAGAGTATAAAGGCATATGTGGCTTTTATATCTGTTTTTTTTGTTGCCTAAAAAACATGTTATAAGTAAAAATGGAGGGCGTTAAATGATAGAACCATTAATTATTGTAACAAATAATCCAATGTCAAAAGAACAATTTGAAAGTAAATATAAGGTAGTATTTATTGAAGGAACCATGATGGATATTTTGAAAAAAGTTAGGGACAATATACATGGTGGTCATAAATTATTAACTCACCCATTAATGAGTAGTGTAAAGCCAAACGAGACTCCTTATAGAACTATTTGCATATCCAAAGAGAAATTAGGTAAAGTTGACTTGCAATCGTTATCTATAATAGAAGAGAGCATTATGGCCACAGAGAAATTTTTAAATGATTTTAAAACACCACAGTGGAATGAAAAAATATTACTAGATTTTCAACTTATAGATTCTGATTTAATAAATCATGCAATAAATTAGGCACAGGAAAATAGACTAGGGTAGTAGAGACTAGCATATTGACGAGTTATTTGTTAAAATGTGTAATAAGGAAAAATGAGGAGGTTTTATACATGGAACATATTTACGATACTATAATTATAGGGGGAGGCCCTGCGGGATTATCTGCTGGACTTTACGCATCAAGATCAAGAATGGATACTTTAATAATTGAAAGGGCAAAGTTCGGTGGACAAGCGACTACAACTGATGAATTAGATAATTATCCAGGTTCCGTTGAAGATTGTACAGGAACATCATTAAGTAAAAGAATGAAACAGCAAGCAGAAGAATTTGGAACAAACTTTGTTAAAGAAGAAGTCGTTGAAGTTGAACTTGAAGGTGAAATTAAAGAAATTAAATGCAAGAAAGAAACCTACAAAGCTAAAACAATTATAATTGCTACAGGAGCTTATCCAAGACTTGGTGGATTTAAAAATGAAATAGAACTAAGAGGAAAAGGAGTTTCTTATTGTGCAACTTGTGATGCTGACTTCTTTACAGAACTAGACATTGCCGTTTTTGGAGGTGGAGATTCAGCTATATCTGAAGCTATATACTTAGCTAAATTTGGTGAAAGTGTTACAGTAATACATAGAAGAGATGAATTAAGGGCAGCTAAGTCATTACAAGAAAAAGCTTTTAAAAATCCGAAAATAAAGTTTGTTTGGGATTCAATAATAGTGGAAGCCAAGGGCGAAGAAATCTTAGAAGGCTTAGTGCTTAAAAATGTTAAAACAGGTGAACTTAGTGATTTAAAAGTAGATGGATGTTTTGTATTTGTAGGATATCTTCCGATTTCAGAATTATTTAAAGGAAAGATTACTATGAGTGAACGAGGCGACATTATCACTGATGAAGAAATGAGAACTAATATACCAGGAGTATATGCGGCAGGAGACATAAGAGCAAAATTACTAAGACAAGTAATAACTGCAGCGGCAGATGGTGCAATAGCAGCGACTCATGCTGAACATTATATTGAAAACAAATTTAACTAGGATATATGTTATAAATCATATAAAAACTAGTTAATTTGATAATACTATAAATAGAATAACAAAATTTTAGGAGGCATAAAGATTAATAATCTTTATGTACAAAATAAAAAAAACAGGAGGGAAATTAATAATGTTAGAATTAAATAAAGACAATTTTGAAGCAGAAGTATTACAATCAGAAAAACCGGTATTCGTTGATTTTTGGGGAGAAAAATGTGAAATTTGTGTAGAACTTATGCCAGGGGTGCATGATCTTGAGGAAAAATTTTCAGATAAAATTAAATTTGCTTCTTTAAATATTGGCGGAGCAAGAAGAACTGCTATAGGGCAAAGAGTTTTGGGACTTCCAACAATGATTTTATACAAAGGTGGAGAAAAAGTTAATACAATAGCACCAGATAAAATTTCTTCATTAGACGATATAGAAAACTTTATAAAAGATTACTACAATACATTATAATTTGGTACTAAGACTTATAGTAAAAATATAATAAGAAAAGCTATAAGTTATTAGATATATATTTTAGATTATAGGAGGTGAATGTTTTGCGTCTAGAAATTGGAAACATATTTATTAAAGATATTCAGTTTGGACCAGAAACAAAGGTTGAGGGTGGAGTTCTTTATGTACATCAAGAGGAATTATTAAAAGAGATTGGTGGAGATGAGAGACTAGAAAGTATTAGTTTTGATATAGCAAGACCAGGTGAGGAAGTTAGAATAATTCCAGTAAAAGACGTAATAGAACCAAGAGTTAAAGTAGAAGGTACTGGTGGAATATTCCCAGGCTTTATCAGCAAGGTTGATACAGTAGGTTCAGGAAGAACTCACGTTCTTAAAGGAGCAGCTGTTATAACTACTGGTAAAATAGTTGGATTCCAAGAAGGAATAGTTGATATGTGCGGAGAAGGAGCTAAATACACACCTTTTTCGAAAACAAACAACTTAGTAATTACTTGTGAACCAAAAGAGGGAGTAATGCAACACGACCATGAAGAAGCTGTAAGAATGGTAGGCTTTAAAGCAGCTATTTATCTTGGACTCGCTGGGAAAAATATTGAACCTGATGAAGTGAAAACATTTGAAACATTACCACTACTCGAGCAGGTTAAACAATACCCTGAATTGCCAAAAGTAGTATATGTATATATGCTTCAAACACAAGGGTTATTGCATGATACATATGTTTATGGAGTAGATGCTAAGAAGATAATACCTACATTTATATATCCAACAGAAATATTTGATGGAGCTATAGTAAGCGGTAATTGCGTTTCAGCTTGTGACAAAAATCCAAGTTATGTACATATGAATCATCCGATAATAGAAGATTTATATGAAAGACATGGCAAGGATATTAACTTTATCGGATGTATCATAACAAATGAAAATGTATATTTGGCAGATAAAGAAAGATCATCAAATATGGTTGCAAAATTAGTTGAATTCATAGGAGCGGATGCTGCTATAATTTCAGAAGAAGGTTTTGGTAATCCAGATGCTGACCTTGTTATGAACTGTAATAAGATAACAGCAAAAGGAGTTAAAACTGTACTTTTAACTGATGAGTATGCAGGCCAAGATGGAAGTTCTCAGTCACTGGCTGACTCAACGCCACATGGTGATGCAGTTGTTACTGGGGGAAATGCTAATGAAGTAATTACTCTACCTCCAATGAAAAAAATAATTGGGCACATGGAAGCCGCTGATATAATAGCTGGTGGACACATGGGAAGCCTTGGAGCAGATGGTTCTATCTTTGCTGAAATCCAAGTTATAACTGGAGCAACTAGTGAAGTTGGATTTAACAATTTAACAGCTAAGGGATACTAATGTTATAAAGTTTATTTGTAAGATATGTTAACTGCAAATTAGATAAATATAGAATTAAATTAAAACTACTATGAAATAATGAAAAATATAAACACGAGAGGAAGATGAAAATGTTAAAAGGGAAAAAAGTTATCGCTATTGGAGATAGAGACGGAATACCAGGACCTGCAATAGAAGCATGCGTAAAATCTGCTGGAGCTGAAGTAGTATTTGCATCAACAGAATGCTTTGTCTGAACGGCTGCGGGAGCTATGGATCTGGAGATCCAACAAAGAGTAAAAGACCTTACTGAGAAGTATGGTGCTGAAAACATGGTTGTAATTATTGGAGGAGCTGAGGCTGAAGCATCAGGACTTTCTGCAGAAACAGTGGCAGCAGGAGACCCAACATATGCTGGACCACTAGCGGGAATTGCTTTAGGACTTGCTGTATATCATATAGTTGAACCAGAAATTAAAGATCAATGTGATGAGGCTGTTTATGAAGAACAATGTGGAATGATGGAAATGGTTTTAGAAGTAGATGAAATAATTGGAGAAGTAAAACCAATTAGAGAAGAATTCTCTAAATATACTGTATAAGATTGTAAGTTATCTTATATAAAACATAGTTGAAGAAAATTGTAAATTCCCATTAGAAAGGGGGAGAAATACTTGTTAAAAATTGTTCATTATATAAACCAATTTTACGCTGGAATAGGCGGAGAAGAACATGCAAATATTAAACCAGAAGTTAGAGAAGGCGTCGTTGGACCAGGTATGGGACTTAATGGTTTATTGAAAAAAGGTGACGCAGAAATAGTTGCTACTATAATATGTGGTGACTCATACTTTGCTGAAAACATAGAAGAAGCTCAAGCTGAAATAATAGAAATGGTGAAAAAATACAACCCGGATTTATTTATAGCTGGACCAGCTTTTAATGCAGGAAGATATGGTATAGCTTGTGGTGCAGTAGCTACAGCAGTAAAGCAGCAACTAAATATACCAGTAATGTCTGGGATGTATGTAGAAAATCCAGGTGCTGATATGTATAAAAAACAAGTGTACTTAGTATCAACTAGAAATAGTGCTGTAGGTATGAGAGATGCATTACCTAAAATGGTATCTCTCGCATTAAAATTAGCTAAAGGTGAGGAAATAGGAACCCCTTCTGAAGATAATTATATCGAAAGAGGTGTAAGAAAGAACTACTTCGCCAGTGAAAGAGGTTCTAAAAGAGCAGTTGATATGCTTGTTAAGAAGTTAAAGGGAGAAGAATTTGTATCAGAATTCAAAATGCCTACTTTTGATAGAGTTGAACCAAACCCTCCAGTAAGTAATATAACTAAAGCTAAAATAGCAATAGTTACGTCAGGTGGTATAGTTCCAAAAGGTAACCCGGATCATATAGAATCTTCAAGTGCTTCTAAGATATGCAAATACGATATAGAAGGAATAGATGATTTAACTTCTGAGACTCATGAAACAGCACATGGCGGACATGATCCAGTATATGCTAATGAAGATCCAGATAGAGTTATTCCAGTAGATGTATTAAGAGACTTAGAAAAAGAAGGTAAAATAGGTTCGTTGCACAGATATTTCTATTCAACAACAGGTAATGGGACAGCAGTTGCATCATCTAAGAAATTTGGTGAAGATACTGCTAGAGAATTAATTGCCGATGGAGTAGATGCAGTTATATTAACGTCTACATGAGGAACTTGTACGCGTTGCGGTGCAACGCTAGTTAAAGAAATAGAAAGAGCTGGATTACCAGTAGTTCATATGTGTACTATTACTCCAGTTTCAGTAACTGTTGGAGCAAATAGAATTATACCTACAGTTGCTATTCCACACCCACTTGGAAACCCTGCACTAAGCAAGGAAGATGAGTATAAATTAAGAAGAAGATTAGTAGAAAAAGCATTAATGGCTCTACAAACACCTGTAGATGGTCAAAAGGTATTTGAAGACTAATTTTTAATTTGTGATTAGTAAATAATTAGGGGACTATTATGTTCCCTAATTATTTATGTAATTCATAGTTAACAGTGTGCAACGCACAATGCACAATGTACTAGGTAGAATGCAATGCACAATGCACAATGCAAATTTAGTTGAAAAAGTTTATATTGTGGATTGTGCATTAAAAATATTAAAATTAATGTACATAAATAAAAGCACGTTATGCACTTGAAAAGGTAAATAAGGAGGATGAGTGATTATGAATTTCCCAGTTATAAAAAAGGCAGCTTATATTTTAGTAAATACGCCAGATATGGTAATTCACAATGGAACTACACAAATAATAGAGAAGGAAACAAATCCAGATTCTGAGTATTTAAGCGGCATGAAGAGTCATTTGAGAGGATTTCAAGAGGTTGTGGCATATGCCCCAAACCAAACATATATAGGAAACGTAACTCCAGAAGAATTAGCTGAGATGCCAAGACCTTGGTATGGAAAGAATGTTGAGAATGCAGAGAGATTTGGGAAATTTGGTGAAATAATGCCACAGGATGAGTTCTATGGTTTAATGAAAATCTCAGATGTATTTGATCTTGTATTATTAGAGAATTCTTTTGCAGAAAAAGTAAAAGAAAAATTATCAAAACACCCACTAATAGCTAGCAAAGTGGAAAAAATAGTTGGTGAGGAAATAGAGAAAATTAGAAATCTTGTTGAAGATAATGGTGCAGAAGGTTTATATGAGGGAACAGACTTAATAGGTTGCGTAAGACGAGCTCACGAATTTGATCCAAACCTTGCAGCTCATTATATGTTAGAAAACATAGCTGTTAAAGCATCAGGCATTCTAGCAGGACTTCACTTAGTAAATAACTTAGATATACCAATTGAAGAAATTGGATATATATTAGAATGTTCAGAAGAGGCTGTAGGTGATATGAACCAAAGAGGCGGCGGGAATTTAGCTAAATCTATAGGTGAAGTAGTAGGACTTTCTGGAGCAACAGGAGCGGATATAAGAGGATTCTGTGCTGCGCCAACTCATGCATTAGTAAATGCTGCTTCATTAGTTAAATCAGGTATATTTAAAAATGTACTTGTTATTGCTGGAGGAGCTACTGCAAAACTCGGTATGAACGGTAAAGATCATGTTAAAAAGGGATTGCCTATACTTGAGGATTGTTTAGGTGGATTTGCTATTCTTGTATCAGAAAATGATGGCGTTAGTCCAATACTCCGAACTGACGTAATAGGAAAACATACTATAGGACATGGCGCAGCACCTCAAGCGGTTCTCGAAGCATTAGTACTTGATCCATTGACGGCTGTTGGAATGAAAATTACAGACGTGGATAAATATGCACCTGAAATGCAAACTCCAGATATAACTGAGCCTGCAGGAGCAGGGGATGTACCTACACAGAACTACAAAATGATTGGAGCTCTCGCAGTTAAAAAAGGACAATTGGATAGAAAAGAACTACCTAATTTTATAAAACAACATGGATACCCAGGATATGCACCAACACAAGGACATATACCTTCAGGAGCACCTATTGTTGGACATGGAATAGAACATATAAAATCAGGAGTGCTAAATAACTTCATGATAATTGGTAAAGGAAGTTTATTCCTAGGAAGGATGACTAATTTATTTGATGGAATATCAATTTTAGTTGAAAAAAATCCAGGAATAGTAGAAGAACAATCAGGAATTAGCAAAGATGAAGTTAAGGCTATGGTTGGAGACGCAATGAAAGATTTTGCTGAATATTTAATCAATAAAAATGAATAAAATGATTTAGCAATACCGAAGGTATTAGGAGTACCGAAGGTAATAGCAGTACCGCAGGTAATGATTAATTTGTCGCTTAGAAAAGGGGTGTAGATATGAGTGAAAATGCAACTAAACAAATGATTGCTGAAGTATTTAATGATATAGCTAACGGCATAAAAAGCGGAAAATTTAAAAATAGTGTTAGAATTGGTTTAACTATACTTGGATCAGAACATGGCATAGAAGAAATGGTAAAAGCTGCAGAAATAGCTAAAAATAAATATGAAGATTTTGTAATTATTTTAATAGGACCAAAAGTAGATGCTGACTTTGAGATTATAGAGGTTACGACTGCAGAAGAAGGTCATAAAAAAATGACGGAATTACTAGAAAATGGTTATTTAAGCGGATGTGTTACTCAACATTTTGATTTCCCTATAGGTGTATCCACAGTTGGAAGGCTGGTAACACCAGGCAGGGGTACTGATATGATGTTAGCTACAACTACCGGGACTACTTCTACAAACAGAGTAGAAGGCATGGTGCTTAATACAATTTCTGGTATTGCTACAGCTAAAGCTACAGGTATCAAAAATCCAACTGTTGGAATTTTGAATTTAGATGGAGCAAGACAGGTTGAGCGAATATTAAAAGAAGTGCAAAGTAATGGATATGATTTTAGATTTGCAGACTCTTTAAGAGCTGACGGTGGTGCCATTATGAGAGGGAATGACTTGCTTTTCGGGACACCAGATGTTATGGTTTGTGATTCATTAACTGGCAACCTTTTAGTTAAAACTTTCGCTTCGTTTACCACAGGAGGCAACTATGAAACTGTAGGTGCTGGATATGGACCAGGTATTGGAGAAAGTTATAACAAACTTATAAATATAGTTTCAAGATCCTCAGGAGCACCACTTATAGCAGAGGCTTTAAAATATTGTGCTGCTTGTGCGGAAAATAATGTTTTGGCAATTGCAAGAGATGAATTTGCTAAAGCTTATAAAGCAGGTTTAAAAGAAGCTATAAATAAAGTTATTAAAAAGGTAGAAAAAATAGATGTTGAAGAAGAAGTAAAAATGCCAAAGAAAAGGGTTGTTACATTTCCTATACTTGGAATAGACATACTAGAGCTCGAAGATGCATGTAAATGCTTATGGAAACAAGAAATCTATTCAGAAAGCGGCATGGGATGCACAGGGCCAGTAGTATTAGTTCCAGAAGAAGTTTCGGATAAGGCTATTGAGATTCTTAAGAAGGCTGAATTTATGAGCTAGGTACAATCAAAATAAAGACAAGATTCTTACTAAATATTACTAAATATTAGTGAAGATTTTGTCTTTATTTTACAAATCATTGCTAATAATAAAAAATTCATATATAATATAATTAAAGAGAATTCTCGTGTATTTTTTTAATTTTAATAAACATAATAAATAGTTGCTAATAATAAAAAATTGATATATAATTTAATTCATATCATATACTTATTATGTTAGGAAAATGTGTAACCGTTAACATGTTTAAAAATTTAAAAAGATTTTTTATAAAAGGATTTTTTTAATTTTTATAGAATAGGTACATGCAAAGCAATAAAAAAACTTGAAAAATTAATTATTTTATAAGGGGGATTTAT
>NZ_JAENWL010000154.1 GCF_016650095.1 Clostridium sp.
ATTTAGAGCAACTTTATACTGAAAGTAAGGCTAATGTTCATATGAAGATTAATAATGCTATACAAAGGCTTCTAAGAGTAATAAAGCTATAATTCATAACAACATATCACGTGAGTCATATTTAATAAGATTCTCGTATGATTTTTTTTGTTTCTCAAACATCTAACGTTTAATCTATTCCTATCCCTTTTGGATATTTATTTAGACTTTTTATCTTAATATTTATACTTTGTTAAATGAATAAAAATATATAAAATAATTCCATTTACTCATACTATCTGGATTAAGTAGGTTAATACATAAATAGCCCTCAAAGAAAATTCGTCCACACTTAACCTCAACTTTATGGTTTTAATGTGGATAACACTGTTCATAACTATATTTATATTTTATGAATATGTTAAATGTGCGAATTTTCATCAACACATAATCCCTTATATTTCCATAAATTTAAGCCTTTAATTAAAACTCGTTAGAGTTTTAACTTCCTACTATGTTAGATTCTAATTAAGTTCTTGCTCCAAACACCCCACAACCCCGCATTCCAGCGTCACCCAATTTAATATAGTTCTGCTTCCAAACCCTCTTTTTATCCCAAAATAACCCAAACCCAAAATCAAATCTTTATTTAAATTCTAATAAAGTCTTGCTTTTATCACGCACCAAATCCACCTTAACCCTTGCAATCACTCACTTCATCTTCATCTTTTACCCAAAATCCTTTTCACGCTCTTTTTTCTCTCTTTTTTCCACCATTATTTCACCCAAAACTCTCCGTAGGAGTCCATCTTTTCTTCCATCTTTATATCTCATTTTCTTTCTAATTATAGGTTTACTTCTCTGTTCCTAAATGCTATGTAAGCCTTTATTTGTTTAGGTTTATGTCATGCTATTGAACCTATCATTATCCCTTTCGGGATGGTTTTGAGGGACATTTAGTCGGGGGTTTTATCGAGGATTTCTTCGAGGGAAAGGTAGGGTAAAAGCGGAAAAAGCTAATCGAGAGTGGGGGGCCGATTAGCTTTTGGAGCAGAACTTTATTTTAATTTCGTCAGGACTTTATTAGGTGGAGCAGGTCTTTTTTTTAATGTGACAAATATACATAGTCAAAAAAGCTGTAAGTCCTCCACAAGTATCTACTAATACATCTCTAAAAGCAGGCCCTCTACCTGGAACAAAAGCTTGATGAAACTCATCAGAGCATGCGTATAGAAACACAATTAATATGCTCCAAATAAAAGCTTTAGTATTTCTATTTTTGTTTGTATTTATAGCCCTATATGACAGAACATACAAAATAAAATATTCAGTAAAATGTGCTGCTTTTCTAACTATAAAATCGCTCAAAGTTCCAAATAAACTATTTAAGTCCAATCCTATCAAGTCAAATACATATATAACAAATTTATTATTTTTACTAGATGCTTCTCCCACCTGACTAGAAAACATAAATATTAATATCATCCATCCTGCGACTAAAACCCAATTTATATATTTCTTTTTCATATTATAAACCCCTCAAGTATTCCAATATTTTTTTTATTAATACTTTAATTATGATTTAAATAAATATACTTGTCAATATTGCTTATTAAAAATATTCATTTTGCATGTTGACAAATTGCACCTTGCAAGTTAGAATGATTGTAAGTTATTTATAAAGACTATGACGAGAAGAGTAAATATAGGAAGTAGTTAAAGCGAGTGGACGATAGTGGAAGTTCCATACGAAGTCTATATTGAAGAACATCTCTGAGTTTCCAGCTGAAATCCTTGTGAAATTAGGTATGGACGGATCCTAACCGTTATATGCAGGACAGTATCGAAACTTTATTTCCGTACTGATTAAGAGTGAGCTTTTTTAGCTAATTTAGGTGGTACCACGGAAGTCTAACCTTTCGTCCTATATACAGGATGAAAGGTTTTTTGTTTTTTGTTTCTATTTTAAGAATATATAGCATGGCCATGCTAATCACAACAATAAAATTACAAAACTACTAGGAGGTTTTATTTATGATAACTTACAAAAAAGATCTTGCAATTCCAACAGGGTACAAACCACTTCTCGGATTAAAAGATACGGAAATTGCAATTAAACAAGTAAAAGATTTTTTTGAAAATAGAATATCAAAAGAGTTAACTCTTACAAGGGTGTCAGCTCCTCTTTTCGTAAAATCTGATACTGGAATAAATGATAACTTAAACGGTATTGAACGTGTTGTTTCATTTGATATGAAAGCCTTATCTGATACGAATATTGAAATTGTTAATTCTTTAGCTAAATGGAAGCGTATGGCTCTATATAGATATGGCTTTGAGATAGGAGAAGGTTTATATACGGATATGAATGCTATAAGGCGTGATGAAGATTTGGATAACCTTCACTCTATATATGTGGACCAATGGGATTGGGAAAAGGTTATTCCAAAAAAAGAAAGAACAATAGACAAATTAAAGGAGATTGTAACTAGTCTTTATAAAGTTTTTAAAGATACTGAAGATCATATCAATAAATTATATCCTAAAATAGAAAAATTTTTACCTGAGAAGATCTTCTTTATAACGACACAAGAACTCGAGGATTTGTACCCATCTCTTACTCCAAAAGAAAGAGAAGATGCTATATGTAAAGAAAAAACTGCAGTATTTATAATGAAAATTGGTGGAATCCTAAATTCGGGAGAAAAGCACGATGGTCGAGCTCCTGACTATGATGATTGGTCACTTAACGGAGATATAGTTTTCTGGAATCCATTACTAGAAAAAGCCTTTGAACTTTCCTCTATGGGAATAAGAGTTGATGAAATAGCACTAAGAGAGCAACTTAAATTAGCAGGTTGTGAGGAGCGGTCCTCATTTAAATTCCATAAGCTACTACTAGAAGGTAAACTCCCTTATACTGTTGGCGGTGGCATAGGTCAATCTAGAATATGCATGTATTTTCTAAATAAGGCACACATTGGAGAAGTTCAAGCTTCCATATGGACAGATGAAATGATAGATGATTGTATGAAAGAAAATATAGTTTTACTATAAGGGATTAAATTCAAATGTGACAATTTGGCTATCAATAAAAACTTAATATCAGATAAAAATCAGATAGCTATAGAAAAACGCTGTAAATAACTAATTATTTACAGCGTTTTTCTATAGCTCTTTATATAAGTGACATTCAAGTAATAACAGGTTTTTCATGCCCCTAATAAATATAACTTATTATTTTTTAAATTTTACTGCTGTGCCACACACAATAACTTCTGCAGCTCCCTGCATTATAGCGCTAGTTGAATATCTTATATTAACAACACCATCAGCACCCATGCCTTCTGCTTCTTCAACCATACGTTTTGTACCTATAGCCCTGGCTTCATCCATCATTTCTGTGTAACTTTTAATTTCTCCTCCAACCAAGGTTTTAAACCCACTTAAAATATCTTTACCTATATTTTTTGACCATACAACTGAACCTTTAGCAATAGAAAGAGTCTCTATCTCTTTACCACTAATATAATCAGTATTTACTAATATCATTTTCATCGCCCCTTCTTATTTCCTTTATCCTATCATACATGTTATAGCCTAACACTCCTATAATTCCTATGAACATAATTACTACTAATGGTACTAAGAAAGATAGTCCTCCCTCTTCTGCCATCGCGTAAGAAATACCTATTGCATAAGCCCCAGATATTACAGCAAAAATTAGTGTTATAAATATAGTTATGATAATTTTTTTCATTTTAATTCCCTCATCCCAAAACTATTTACTATAAATATAATAGCATAAATATCATTGAATTAAAATTATATGTAGTATAATTTTACCACTATATATAATTTATATTAATAATACCATTAAAACATATCTATTTATAAAACATAATAATAAATTTTATTTTTACCCAAGGAATTCAGGGTCTTTTACATTGTCTGCTCTTATTGCTTTTTTCATTATAGTTAGATCTATAGTTTGATTGTTTTTATCAAAGGAACATGGATATTTGGTGCCACAATTATTACATTCTATGTATTCACTGAAACTAGTCTGCTGCCTATTATCAAATAAAAATGGAAGATTTTCTAATTCCTCATCCTCTATATTCGTATTTAAAGTGTCTATCTTATATGTATACAGATAAGTTGCTTCATGTTTCATCTCGAAGTTTTTGTTATTACATTTTGGGCACACTATTAATTCATTTATATTCAATTTAAAACTTCCTTTCTATTTTAGTATACTTATAGTATCGGTTTATTTATCTAACCTATTCTTCTTATTAGGCTGATAGTTTTATAGTATTTTTATACATTAAATGATAAACTAGTTATAGTAAATATGTATTTTTTAATAAAACAAAAACTATTTTATATTTAATTTTTTTTATATAGATTATATTGTATTTTTACTTCTATATCAATGTGTATTATAGCTGTGAAAATAAGATTGGGGGTTAAACTTTGATTAATACAAGAAAACAAATAAAGACATCTATTATAGAATCACAAAATTTATTTGAAGATATATTTGTTCCTTTAAATAAACGACAGGGATATATTAGATCAAAATCGCCATATATACCTGTCTACTTCTATAGATATATTGGCATTAGTGCAGATAAAGAAATCTATTATGAAAATTTACATAAACTAAATGATAAGTTGACTTCAATGAAAGTCCCTTATCTAAACTTTAGCTCGGGAATACCAATGAAAGTTTTGAACAAGGATATAGCACAAATCCCATGGAATGGATTTCTTAGTTCTAATTCACTTAAAAGAAGTGCTTTAATTAATATCCTTAAAACTAAAGGCCTACTCCCAAATTTAAAAGATAACTATTTTAATGATTATATTGAGAGTAGCTTTGATGAAACCTTAGCATTATATTTAGCAAATGAAAATAATATTACAGAAACTGTAATCAAGAACTTCGCTGTTAAATTTTTAGGATGGATTAAATCATTTGTTCCAAAATTATTCCAAAATTCCGATTATAATCCTAGTCCTGAAAAAAATATTATTAGTCCTAAAGTACTTTTCTATGGTGAGATAAAAACACACGAAATATATTTTTTAATGTTTTTATCTAAACTAGGTTGTGATGTGATTTATATTAATTCTGAATCCGATATGAATTTTCCCATAATTTACAAAACAAGTATTTATTCAAAACTCATAAAGCTTCCTAATAGTGCACCATTAATAGCTTTTAAGTTTACACAAAACCAGCTCAATACAAACGATAAAAAAGAAAAGATTAATAAAATTGAAAACCCTATTATACAAAACAAACAGCATGTTACAGAAAATACTGTTTCATCTTCAAAAAATATAAATTCATCTTCAGATACAATTTTTAAAGATTCTATGTATCCTATACTTAAAAACAGTATGAATATATTTGATGACCTAACACTGCCATCTAATAAGAGAATTGGGTTTATTGGTGGCTCTGTCCCTTCTATCCCAGTATATTTTTATAGATATATAGGAATTAAGCAAAACGAAGATGCTTATTATAATGATCTATTTAGATTGGACAAAACTCTTAGTATCTTGGAAAGTTTATATTTAAAATTTACACACTCTATCCCTATACGCACTGTTCCTAAATTAATAACTAGCACTTTAAATATATGGCAGTATGTAGATCCTTTCGATGCATCACTAACTAGTAAGCTATCTACTTTACTAATAGAACACAAAGTTTTCCCAACAAGTAATCATACTTTAAATTGCTCTATGGCAAGTAGTTTTAGCTATATATTAGATTTATACTGCAAAGAAGAAAAAAATGTATCAATATCTAAAATTAGAAATCTTTCTTTAAAGTTACTCTCTTGGATTCATGATTTTGTTCCGAACCTTATGAAGAATTTCGCCTTCCAAAATACTTCATCTGATGAGATTATAAGTCCTAAAGTTATATATTATGGCAATATTAAAAAACATGAGCTTTTATTTTTAATTTTTTTATCTAGATTAGGCTGTGATGTTTTATATATAAATTCCTTTAGTGATATGATTTTAGAGATTACAGAATGTAGTGAGTTATTTTCAAAGAGCTTTGAACTCCCTTATAAAGCCCCTTTAAAAGATTTTCCAAGAGAAGAATTACTTGTGAGACAAGAAACTGTTGCATTAAAAGCTTCAAAGGAATTATCAACTGCACTATATACAGACGAAGATGGCTTTTATAAACCTTGGCAATTTGAAGAATATAAAACTAATCCAACTACACTTAAAACTACCTTTTATGAACTTAAAGTTTTATGGAATGAACCTTCTAGCTTGCGTACAGGGTTTCTTGTGGAGAATAGCACCGTATATATTCCAAACTTATTTGCTAAAATAAGTGGCGTACACAGTGATTTAAGTTTATATTGGAAAGATTTTTTTCATTTGAAATCAGCGGAGAATACATTATTTATCGCCGAGGTTCCTTTTACTAATGTAACTTATGAAAAATCCGATTTATACTCCTTAGCCTTTATGCTTGATAATAGTGGTTTTGTTGATAAACAAAAAATACTAACCCATAGCAGTTATAAATTTTCTTATTTAAAAACTTCCCTGCAACATATTATAATAGATAAAATAAATTATTTGATGAAAACTGATATGCTAAAAAAAAGTATAGATAAGGAATTCAAATTAAAAATTTTAATGACAATTTTAAATCTTGATAAGAGCATACTACAGTTAATTCAGCAGTATGATTATCCATCAAAGATACCTAAACTACTTATTTATGATAATAATGAAAGTATTTTTAGTGATGAAGATTCCATTACTCTATGTTTCTTAAACCTATTTGGACTCGACATTACAATACTAACGCCTACTGGTTATAATAACATAGAAGAAAAAATCGGGAAAAAATTCTATGATACTCATAAATTAGAAGAAGTAAATTTCAATTTGCCCTTGCCTAATTTCAATGATGAAAAAAAATACACCAAAGAAAAAGCAAAAAGTTTTTTGTCTAATATATTTAATTTCAAATAATTATAAAAATCATCCTCAAAAAACCAATAAGGTACTTAATCATAAGTCCCTTATTGGTTATATATAAGTTTACTACAATATTCATATTAGTCACATACAAAACAATCAAGCAACTACTAAACCGTCTCTATTCCATAATTAGTACAGAGAGCTTCGAGTCCTCCTTTAAACCCACTACCTATACAATTAATCTTCCACTCATTCTTATATCTATATATTTCCACTACCACGACGGCTGTTTCTATAGATAAATCTTCATTGAATTTATAGTTTAAAATTTCTTGCTTTGTGTCACCAGCTATAATTCTAAAATATCCATCTGATACCTGTTCAAAATTTTGATGTCTTTCATCTGCTTCATATACTGTTACAGTAAAAGCTAATTTCTGAATGTGAGCAGGTATTAGATTTAAATCTAATTGTATGCTTTCATTATATGCGTCTTTAAGTGAAGTCTTATGGTCCTCGTTAATAGGTACCCCGCCACAAGTACTCTTAGTGTTTTCATAAAAAATAAAATCTTTATCTATTGTTTTATTATTTATATCTACCATAAATACCGATGCATCCAAATCAAACTCATCATTACAATTTAAGCTCGTATTATAATCTAACGTCACTATTAATTTTGAAAGATTTTTACAATTTTGGTTTAAGCTCAGCTTTTGACCTTTCCCCAGTTTAATGCTTTTCGTAACATCGACAAGTTTTCTTTTTCCCATGTTTTTATTTGGTTTTAATGGAGTATTAACTTTAGCCTCAGTAGTAGTTTGGGGCTGTCCCTTATTTGTACTGTGGGCATTATCTTTATTTGTATGCTGATATGCTCCTACTGCTATTTTTGAAATATTTTCCGGAGTAATTGCAGTCTCAACAATTAATTTCCCATATTGTTTC
>NZ_JAENWL010000240.1 GCF_016650095.1 Clostridium sp.
GTCATAATTATTAACCCCTTCCTTTTCTTTATTTTTAGAATTGTTGATTTTTGCATTTCACGTTGTTGTGGTAAAATAAGAAATAATAGTATAAACAATGGCAAATATATCGCAATCCAAGTTGAACTCACCTAAACACTACCCCCTCGTATTTGTCTTATGATTGTACCTTCACTTAATCATTGATTACTTTTCGTTTTTCATAGCATAATAATTATATGATGTTACTTGTATTAACATAATCATGCAGGTCACGAATACTGGGAATGCGCCAGTATTAAAAGTAAAGTTGAGTAATATAGTAAGTATTACAAATACTAATGATACATTTTTTGAGAATTGAAATGCACGATACCCAGACTTATAAATTCTTGATACCTGAGCCTCATCACAACTTTCTAAAAATTCCTTATCAAATCTAAATGAAGTTGGGTCACCTTTTAATCTATTATCATTTTTTTGTATATACTTTATAGTAATTATATTCAAAACTGAAACTGCTATGGTACTAAACATAAATAGACATGTAACTATTAATTGGTTACTGTTAGTATTATTGAAAGTCATTCCAAATAACATAAAGTTAAGTATTAAGAATACGTTACTTATTAACATGGCTAAATCAAAAGACTTGGAACCGACTTTTTCAAATTCATCAAATTCTTCATCTGATTTATTACTTAATTGGCTATAAAATTTCTTTCCTTTAAAATATAAATATACTGCTGGGAAGTAGATGCATATAATTAATCCTACATGTAATTCTGAAGTATTATTTATAAAAAATTTAGCAACTTGATCTCCAATACTCATGAATTCTGATTCATTTAATTTCAATAACCCAAGTGTAAAAAGTGCTCCAAATATGCTACCAACCGCCAATAAAATTATAATTTTAAATATGGTTTTCTTATTCATTATTTCCATCCTCCTCATAGCAAAAAATTTCTTCAACTGTAACATCAAATAATAGTGCTAGCTTAAGCACTAAGGTTATTGAGGGATTGTAATCACCTCGTTCAATTAGGCTGATAGTTTGCCTTGATACCCCAGCCATTTGACCTAATTTAGCTTGGTTTATCCCTAACATAGCCCTTTGTACTTTTAGGGTGTTCTTTAATGGCATATAATCCTCCTTTTGACAAGTTTATATTTCATAATGACAAACTTAATTGTCATTCAAAGTATAACATTGACAACTATAATTGTCAATAATAATCGATATTACCACTGAAATCTCAGCTAAAGCCTTGCTAGGACCCCCATGCTATCTTTTACCCATTTAGGAATTAATTTTAGCTCATAATAAAACTTGCGCAAAAATTCAGATCTCATAGTATAATTATAAAATATAAGGAATTAAGAGGGAGAGAGATATCTATGAATAATAAGAAAATTTGTATAGTAGGCCTAGGCGGTGTTGGCGGATATCTGGGCTGTATGCTTGCTCATCATTATGATAATATATATTTTTTTGCTAGGGGAGAGAGGCTTTCATCCATCAAAAAAAACGGATTAAAATTATACAGCGATGCCTTTGGCGAGTTTACGACTTATCCTACTGTGGCAAGTAATAATCCTCAAGAAATAGGCATAATGGATTATATCATTCTTAGTGTCAAGAATTTTTCATTGGAACAGGTCTGCGCTGAAATATCAACCATGATTGATGAGAATACTGTAATAATACCATTGCTTAATGGTGTTGACGTTTCAAGTAACATACGAAATTTAGTTGGTAAAGGTCATGTTCTAGACGGCTTGATTTACATTACCGCCGGAGCTAATAAAGATTTTTCCATTCATCATACCAGCCCTTATTGTATTGTTCATATAGGTTACGAAGGACAAAATCAATATTACGCGAACATATTATCAGAAGTTCAGAAATTATTCCGAGGTGCAAACATTACATGCGAAATAGAAAACGATATAGAAACTTCTATTTGGACAAAATATACATTGAATTGTGCTTATAATGTAGTCACAGCCTATTATAAAGCAACAACAGGAGACATTAGAAAAAATGAAATTGCCATTTTGCAGCTCAAAACACTGCTAGAGGAAGCCTGTAGCGTGGCTCGCAGTCTAAAAGTTAATATTCCAGGAGACCTTGAGGAAGTACACTTCAAGCATATATTACAAAAACAATCTGAATCATCGACAAGTTCGTTATACAGAGACATTACTTTGGGAAGACAAAATGAGCTGGAGACCTTCTCTGGACAATTACTTAAATTAGCATCAAGCTGTGGCCTTAAAATTCCTATGACTGAATTTTTTTATAATGAATTGAAAAGCTGCTAGATCAGGTGAGCAGGGTAAAGGGTTCCATCCACATTATAGTGTGGGTGGAACCCTTTTATTTATCATACCAAGATTTTTTTGAAGAAACCTTTTAAGTACCGACTTTTTATGCATGGGTAGCAAGAGATTTTATTAAAGAGAACATATAAAAATCTATAAATTAATTAACACCTTATCACCGTGGCTTCCAACCCAATACTGAATATCTGGATATTTTGAATTAAGATAATCAATAAACAATAATGGGTCCTCGCTATTATTTGAAAACATATCATAATGTCCTGGTACCACAAGCCCAGGTTTAACATCTCCTGCTAAATCAACTGCTTCCTGATACGTCATATTACCAATAATGTTTGCACGATATTTTTTAGCATCTCTTCCATTTATAGGAATAAACATAACGTCTAGCCTATTCCATTTTTTCAATTTAGAATGTAGCCCTTCATATATACATGTATCTCCAGAGTGATACAATCCACACCCACTTCCTTCAATTATGAATCCTAAATATGGGTAGCTCCCAGTAACAGCATCTTGATCTAAAAATTCATGAGCCGCTGCTATTCCTGTTATTTTTAGTCCTCCAGCTACTACAGATGTACCATCATCAATGCCAATAAACCTATCTTCTTGTATGTTCAAGTCTTCTGAAAGTTTCTTAATTAAAAGCTTTGGAACTACAAACTTTGCCTTTGGGGAGCTTAAAGATATTTGATGCCAAGCTCCCCTATCTATATGATCAAGATGATCGTGACTTCCAAATATTAAGTCTGCATTTATAACTTCCTCTGCCTTAATCAATGGTGGTATATTCCTACCTGGATAGTCTGAAAGAAACGCATCTAAATAAATAACAACTTCTCCTAATTTCACGATATAACCCATTTGTCCAAGCCACCAGAATGCACTATTTCCTTTTTCTAAAACACAACTATCAATTTCCTCTATAAGCTCTAATCCCTTTTTCATAAAATCACCACTTTCTCATATTTTATTTATGACTTTTAAGTTTTTATAATTTTGTTAATGTGATTATTTGCTTTAATCTATATATTGTATCATAAAAGCATTATGAGACAATATAAAAATATTGATGGACACCTATTAAGAATTTAATACTTAATCCAAGTATATAGTAATACTAATTAAGCAACACTATAGTTAAAGTTTATAAATGGAGTTAGTTTAATAATAAATAATTAGTTAGGTGGGATAAAATGAATTTACAATATGTTCAAGGTGAGCCTATGTTTACAAATACAAATAAAGTACCTAAACAGTATAGCTATTTAACAGAAGATATAGATACAGATGTAATAATAGTAGGCGGTGGAGTTACAGGAAGTATTTTAGGATACTATTTTTCTAAACATAATATCAACAGTGTAATTTTAGAAAAACATAGAATAGGTTATTGTAGCACAGGTGTTACGACTTCCTTACTTCAGTACGAACTTGATGATAATATCATTGAAGCTTATTAGAGATAATGATGATCCATATAATTATTTAAGAACTACTGAAGATAACAGATTAATAATAGGTGGAGAAGATATAACTTTTGTGCCAGATATATTTAATGAAAAAGTTGCAAATGAGAAATATGCTATATTAGAGCAAAGATTAAAAGCTATGTTTAAAAATATTAAAGATATAGAAGTGGAATATAAGTATTGCGGTGCTTTTGCATCAACTAAAGATAATTTGGGGTTCTTGGGACCGGACCCAGATAATAATAAGCTATGGTTTTGCTTAGGTTATGGCGCTAACGGTATATTATTTGCAATACTAGGCGGAATGATGCTAAGTGATTTACATTTAGGCATAGAAAATGAAGATTTAAGTTTATTTAAAGTGGATAGATTTGATAATTAGAATGCAAAAGCTCATTGGTTATATTAGTGAAGGCATATCCATTTACCTCTATAGTTCCAATCTTTCTAGTGCTTGTGGGAATATTCAGTATCTGCCCTGGATATATTAATGAAATATTTGCGAGGTTAGAATTTGCAGCATTAAGTTCACTAAGTGTTAAACCATAAGTAACAGCAATTGTATAAAAAGTCTGCCCTGAGACAACTATATGTCTTCTCACTCCCCCTAGAATTACTAAAGTCTGTCCTACTATCAACCTATTAGGGTCCGCAAGCTCATTATCTACAGCAATTTTATTAAAAGAAACATTATATAAAAGAGAAATTGAATAAAGAGATTCTCCTGATTTTACAACATGGATAATCAAATGGTTTTCACAACCTTTTTTTCTTACTTCTGTTTAGTATATGACTTCCAATGGAAATATGAAACAGTAACTGTTATAAATTTATTATTAAGATCCAACAATGCTTTATATAGTCTTTAACTTATTAATACATACATCAGTAACTAGTAACAAAATTCAGAAATAAATTTTCGATATTTGTTACTAGAATTTGATCTAATTCTCATCGTACTGCTTTTTCAATATTAAGCAAAATTTCTTTTTTATCTAACCCACCGTCATATCCAGTCAGATTTTTATCAGCCCCAATAACTCTATGACAGGGAATCGAAATTGAAATCGGATTCCTTCCTATTGCACCTCCTACTGCTTGAGCTGACATTGATTCTCTCCCCATTTCGGCAGCAACTTTTTTTGCAATTGCTCCATAGGTTGTAGTCTGCCCATAGGGTATTTCCAAAAGAAATTTCCAAACTATTTTCTGAAATCCAGTGCCCTTTGGCGCCATCGGAAATTTTATTTCGCACTCCTCCCCTTTAAAATATTTCTCTAACCAATTTTTTAATTCAGTAAACAACCGGTGATCAGGTTTACCTATCCATGTTTCCATATTCTTTGGATAATGCTTCTGGCTAGTAAACCAAAGACCTATTAAAGCATCTTCTTCAACCGCAGCCAAAAGTAGTCCCAAAGGTGTTTCAATTGTACAGGTATATATCATAATTTCGCCCCCATTATTTGTTATACTTAGCTACCTCTTATTTTATTTCTAAATACTGCAATTATATCATATGTTTTTTTAGGTTTCTCTTAATTCACATTTTAAGAATAGCAGTAACATGGCAATAATTAACAAGGATATTCTATTGTATATTGGTTATCATAATATTGTAGAGTACAAAACAACTGAGCCAAAGCATATATACTCATTTAATGAATATGTATGCCAGCCAAAGTTTCAATATAAATTATTATAATATTAATTTATATTGATCTAGAGGGCGATTTCCTACGGTTGGGAAAAGCATTAATATAGTCGATGTTGTATTACATTTATTATATTAAGGTTCCAACCTATCGTATAAAGTCAAGCGAAGATTATATCGAGTGTTGTAATGATTATATACAGCCGAGAGGTTTTATACAGTTGTGTAAATATTTTATATAGTCGAACGAACCATCATCAGTGGTAGTGATTTGTTTAATTAGGGTCGAAAGATGTTAACTATATAATAAATTATCTATTTTGGTGCAAGGTAAGTTGTTTTGTACTCTCATTTCAAAAAAATAACGTTTCATTTAAAGATATTTAAAAGAGGGAA
>NZ_JAENWL010000052.1 GCF_016650095.1 Clostridium sp.
AATCAGCTTCAAATTCAGGCACTAGTAGTACTTCGAATGCTGGTATGTCTAGTATGTCTAACATACCTAATATATCTAGTAGCACCAGTGATGCTTCTTTAAATGAAACAAAGAAATTAAATAATCAATCAGCAACAAATAAAGGTAATGCTAAAAAATAATTTTTAAGGGAAGCCCAAAATTGATGGGCTTCCCTTTATGTTTCAATTATCTGTCATAACTACCTCAGTTATTATGAGTATAACATATGTCTAAACATCCTCTTCTACATACGTAATATTACCATCAAAAATATAAGTCAAGGAAGTTTTTGAACCTTCAAGTGCAAGCATCATCTTTTCAATAACAACTTGTTCTTCCTTGTTAGTTGTTATTGAAAGTTTACCTTCCTCATTAACTTCAGACTTCAGTTCAAAATCATATATAAAATCGTTTATGATTCTTATCCACTCAGATTCGTCATCCGAAACTATGTTTTCCTTCTTTACGAAATTTTTAAGTGTTTTCTCTAATTGTTTTTTTGAGTATTTCAATATATTCGCCATTTTTTTTGCCTCCTAACTCTAACCCTATTAAAGTATAACACTTTTCACCAAAGATATATTATAAAAAAGGCACAAAAATAATAGTATTGATGAAACCGTAGTTTTCATCAATACTATTATAAACCATCTTATATGTAGTAGATAATTTTTATTTTATTAAGCCTCTACTGTAGGTTCAGCAATAACTGCTTCAGTATCTTCTTCAGCTTGTTCTTTCAATGCTATTATAGCTGCGTAGACTTGATCTGCATCATCTGTAATTTTTATTTTCGCATCTAAATCAAAGTCGTTTATTGTAATTGTATCTCCAAGTTTTTTTTCTGATACATCAATGCTTACTGAATCAGGCATTAGATTCATGCTACCAAAAACATCTATCTCAGATTTATGAACCTGTAACTGAAGTAAATTATCTATAACTTTTTCCTCACCCTTGAAATAAAGAGGTAATTGTAACTTTATTTCATGTTCTTGTGAAACAAGTTGTATATCTACATGATTGATTTTTGCTGATACAGGATGTCTTTGAATTGCTTTTATAAATCCAAATTTTTTATCCTCTCCGTATTTAACCCATACTTTCGCATTAGAACCATGTTTCCCAAGTATATTTCTTAGTTCTAATTCTTCAACCTTTATAGACATTGCTTCCTTAACGCTATCGCCATAAATTACACCTGCAATAAATCCGTCTTCTTTAAATTTTTTATTTCCTGTTATTCTTTCGAATGTATTCAAAATAGCTTTTTCCATAATAATTCGCTCCTCTTGGCTTATAAAGCCTTTCTGTTTATTATTTTACATACATATGTTACATATAATAATTTTCAGTTAAATTTGAGTTGAATTTTAAAACAGTCTATTTTCTACCAACAACACCTAAAAATTCAAGTTAAATAATTATAAACATTAAAACGTAACACTAGTAATTAAAACATAATTACATTATAGCACATATTAGCAAGGGCGTAGCTATAAGTTGGCTCCTTGCTAATAAAACTCTTCATTTAATGCTTTTTAACTGATATACTTATATATATAAATATCGATTGGAGGAATTACATTGATCCAATATAAAAAAATTCCATATATACAGCTTATCCCTATTATTATAATCACTTTTATTATTTATAGAATAATAAATAATATTGAATATATAGGTGATATTTTTCGTAAAATTTATTCTTTACTTATTTATTTTATTTGGGGTTTCGTTATAGCATATTTACTTAATCCACTTATGGTATATATTGAAAAGAAAACAAAAATAAAAAGAATTTATAGTATAAGCATAATTTATACAGTACTTATAGGTATCATATTCTTAATAATCACTTTGATTACTCCGAATGTTATTAAAAGTGTTGTTGATTTATTCAATAATATTCCACACTTTGCAAATGAAGCATATAATTGGTCAACTGATTTCCTATCTGAAAATAAACTGTTAAATAAGCTTGATGCTACTTCATACTTCAAAAGTTACCTAACTACTTTTAATAAAGATATATCTACATATTTTACCCCAGGTTTACAACTTTTAATTGATAATCTAATGGGTTTAAGTTCTTTTTTCATGAAATTAATGTCAGGAATCGTAATCTCAATTTACTATTTAATTGACAAAGAATCTATTATTTTCAATCTCAAAAAATTTATTTCTTCTTTTTTAAGTGAGACCGCGGCTATCAAAATGCTCAATTTAGGAAAAACAGTTAATACTATTTTTAACAAATATATTATAGGGAAAATAATTGACTCCATTTTTTTTGGTATTATTACTTTTATTGGATTTTGGATATTAAAAATACCTTATGCGCTACCTTTTAGTTTAGTAATAGCGGTAACAAATATGATTCCTTACTTTGGAAATCTTATGGGGATGTTTCCTGCTGTTATAATAACCTTATTCTTTAATCCAATAAAATCTATAGAGATAGTATTACTTATTACAACCTTAAGTAATATCGATGGATGGTTCATTTCCCCAAAAATTATTGGGGATAAGGTAGGCCTTAGTCCACTACTTATAATTCTAGGAATTGTTCTCGGTGGAGGGCTTTTTGGAATAGTTGGAATGTTACTTGGAGTTCCTACAATAGCATTAATAAAAACCTTATTGGAAGATTTAATGAATGAACGATTGAAAAACAAACAAAGTCACTAGATTTACAAAGGAGTGTATAAAATGTGTGAAAAACGAAAGATGCTAAATGGTGAAATATATAATGCCTATGATAAAGATTTAGTACTTTTAAGAAATAAAGCTAGGCATATTACAAAATTATATAATAATACTGACCCAGAGGAAACAATGGAGAGAATAAGTATTTTAAAAAAACTATTTGGGAAAATAGGAGATAATTTTGAAATAGAGGCTCCTTTTACTTGTGATTATGGCACCAATATTGAAATTGGAGAAAATTTCTATGCCAATTTCAATTTATTAATTTTAGATGATGGACTTGTCAAAATTGGAGATGATGTATTATGCGCTCCTAATGTAAGTATTTATACTGCAACTCACCTAGTTGATCCTATGTTAAGGCCAAAAAAAGCTGATTATACAAAAGCTGTAACTATAGGGAATAATGTATGGATTGGTGGTGGATCCATAATAAATCCTGGTATAACTATCGGAGACAATAGTGTGATAGGATCTGGTAGCGTTGTTACAAAAGATATCCCAGCCAATGTTGTCGCTGTAGGAAATCCTTGTAAAATACTAAAAAACATTGATTAGGATATTTAAATATTCACTTGATAAACTAAAAACAAACAAAGCTTGTACTTTGTTTGTTTTTAGTTTATCAAGTGAAAAAGATACTAATAGTTAATTATATATAATTTATATAAATAATTCTGGTTGTCTTCGATAAACGTAATCAACTTCTAATTCATGTTTATGCCTTAAATAATTTTCATCATCATAATACTTTGCGTTTGTTGGACATTTTTTAATACAAGCCCCACATTTAATGCAAATTCCATTTAATCTGGATACATCTTCAAAATCAATGGAACCCATAGGACATATATTAGCGCAAATTTTACAATCATTACAATTGCTATTTGTTTTTGGAGTAACCTTTCTAATATCAACTACGATCCCGTCTCTATTTTTAGGCATATAATGTTTTCTATAAGGCTTATTCCCATTTATAACTACAGTTTGAATGTTATCTTCATTTGTTATTTTCGTATACATTTTATTTGCAAAGTCACGTGCAATAACCATGTCTTCTTCATCTGGCCTGTTTTTCGCAAGAGTTTTAGAGAATGCATGTTCACCTATAAATGCACCTCCTCCAATAACTTTAAATCCATCTAGCTCCAGTATATCATTTAATTCTAATAGTGAATCGTCATAATTTCTATTTCCATAAACAACTACAGGAATTGCTAATGCGCCATTGCCTCTAATAGAATTTAAATATTTTATTAATATATTAGGAACTCTTCCTGCATAAACTGGGACTCCTATAATAACGACGTCTTGATGCGAAAAAGACACTATTTTTTCCCGAGCCGCAGGCAATGTAAAATCAATATTATTTGTAATTATTTCTCTATCAATGCACTGCGTAATTTTCTTTGCTATTCCACATACTATTTTTTTAGTTGTACCAGTGGCACTAAAATACATTGTATTAATTTTCTTATTCATAATATACCTCCTGTGATACAAGATAATTATATCACAACGCAAACATGAGACCAATATTTTCTGTTACTATTACTGTATTATTTTGTATGTGGTAATGGTATAATTGTAAAATTATTTTCTTTTGCCATGGGTTTTATTTGCACATATTTAGAAAATATTTATGAACTTCTAAATTACTCGTAAGCTCTGGATGGAAAGCCGTAGCAAGCATATTATTTTGTTTTACTGCTACAATTTTATCATCAACTGTACATATTATTTTAACATCATTAAAAACTTCCGTAATTACTGGTCCTCGAATAAAAACTAACGGTATAGGCTCACTTGAAATCTCACTGATCATAACATTCCTTTTAAAACTATCCATCTGACTTCCGTATGCATTTCTTTTTACTTTTATGTCCATAACTTTAAGTTGCTCAATTGGCGATCCTTCAATATATTTAGCAAGTAGTATCATACCAGCACAGGTTCCCCACACAGGTAATCCCGAAATGATTTTTTCTCTTAGTGGGATAAGCATTTTGCTTTCCCTTAAAATTTTTCCTATTGTCGTGCTCTCACCACCTGGCAAAATAATTCCCTGTATTCCATTAATATCTTCAAGATTCTTAATCTCTACAGCCTCATGTCCTATCTTATTAATGTGATTTATATGCTCTATAACACCACCCTGAAATGATAAAACTCCAATTTTCAATTTTACCATCCTCTTTCTGCAAACTTCTCTTTAATTTCGCTTATTTCTAGGCCACTCATTGATTTACCAAGGTTTTCTGAAGCTTCAGCTATAACTTTCGGATTATTGTAATATGTAGTTGCGAGTACTATAGCTTTTGCTACCGCCTGTGGGTTTTCCGCTTTAAATATTGCTGAACCTACAAAAATTCCTTCTGCTCCGAGTTGCATCATGAGTGCTGCATCAGCTGGAGTTGCTATTCCGCCTGCAGCAAAATTTACTACTGGAAGTTTACCATTTTTCCATACATATTCAATTAAATTAATTGGTGCACCAAAATCTTTAGCAATTGTCATTAGCTCTTCTTTTGGAGCATTTTTCACTTTTCTAATTTCATCCATTATACATCTCATGTGCCTGACAGCTTCTACTACATTTCCTGTACCTGCTTCACCTTTTGTTCTTATCATTGCAGCCCCTTCGGAAGTTCTTCTTAGTGCCTCTCCTAAATTTCTTGCTCCACAAACATAAGGAACCTTAAAATCCCATTTATTTATATGATACTGCTCATCTGCTGGAGTCAAAACTTCACTCTCATCAATAAAATCTACCCCTATCTCCTGAAGAATTTGAGCCTCAACAAAATGTCCTATCCTGCCTTTAGCCATTACTGGAATAGTTACAGCTGCTTTTATTTCTTTAATCATTTTAGGGTCAGACATTCTAGCCACGCCACCCTCTTTTCTAATATCTGATGGCACTCTCTCTAGTGCCATTACCGCGCAAGCGCCTGCCTTTTCGGCAATAATTGCCTGTTCTACATTCACCACATCCATAATTACTCCGCCCTTTAACATTTGAGCTAAATTTTTATTCATTTCATATCTTTCCATAATAAAACCTCCCCATACCTATTTAATAGGCAGAGTATACCATATCATTATAGTATTTTAACAATGTATGGGTACAATTCCGAGTGTATGGGTTCGCTTACTATATATACAGAAATATTAAAAAAGCTTTACATCAATTTAGTTTACTACTATACTTAAGGCAAATAATAATTTAATAAAATAAACAAGGGGAGCTCATTTATGAGCTGAGAAAGAGATATTATCACTGACCCTCATAACCTGATTTGGGTAATTCCAACGTAGGGAGTTTTATACAACGATGTTTTTGTTGCAGGCTCTTTATGAGCTTGCTTTTTTTTATTTTATAAAAAAAATAACTACAAAGGGGATTATAATATGATGTATACAACTCAAATGGATGCTGCAAAAAAAGGTATTATAACAAAAGAAATGAAAATCGTTGCAAAAAAAGAAAATATGCCTGAAGAAATTTTAAGAGAGAAAATAGCAAGAGGCGCCGTTGTTTTACCCGCAAATAAAAATCATAAAGTACTAAATCCAGAAGGAGTCGGAGAAGGCTTAAAAACAAAAATCAATGTAAATCTAGGCATTTCAAAGGATTGCTATGATATTGATGTGGAAATGAAAAAAGTACAGTTATCCATAGATATGAAAGCTGAAGCTGTAATGGATTTAAGTTCTTTTGGGAAAACAGAAGAATTTAGGAAAAGACTTATTGCGGATTCTACTGCTATGATAGGTACCGTGCCAATATATGATGCCTTAGGTTTTTACGATAAAGAATTACGAGACATTACAGCCAAAGAATTTATAGATGTAGTAGAAAAACATGCAAAAGATGGAGTTGACTTTGTAACAATTCATGCTGGTTTAAATATAGCAACTGCAAACGTGTTTAAAAGAAATAAGAGAATAACTCATATAGTATCAAGAGGTGGATCTCTTCTATATGCTTGGATGGAATTAAACCAAAAGGAAAATCCTTTTTATGAATATTTCGATGAAATTTTAGATATCTGCGTAAAATATGACTTAACTATAAGCCTTGGGGATGCCTGTAGACCTGGCTCTATTAATGATGCAACTGACGCTTGTCAAATCCATGAATTAATTGTTCTTGGCGAATTAACATTAAGGGCCTGGGCAAAAAACGTACAAGTTATTATAGAAGGACCTGGTCACATGGCAATAAATGAGATACAAGCAAATGTTTTACTCGCAAAAAAATTATGCCATGGTGCACCTTTTTATATCTTAGGACCCATAGTTACAGATATTGCTCCTGGATATGACCATATTACTAGTGCTATAGGTGGCGCTTTGGCTGCAAGCTATGGAGCTGATTTCCTTTGCTATGTAACACCAGCAGAACATTTAAGGCTTCCAAATGTTGATGATGTACGCGAAGGAATTATTGCTGCAAAAATTGCTGCTCACGCTGGGGATATAGCAAAAAATATCCCAGGTAGCCGCGCATTGGATAATGAAATGAGCACTGCAAGGCAAAATCTTAATTGGAAGAGAATGTTTGAACTTGCTATTGATCCAGAGAAAGCTATAAGATATAGAAAAGAATCCATGCCAGAGCATGAACATAGCTGCACAATGTGTGGCAAAATGTGTTCAATGAGAACTATGAATAAAATAATGCAAGGCACGGATCTCAATATATTAAGAGAAGATTCATAAATTATCTAACACAATCCAATCCAACTATTAAATGCCGAAAAACAGCAACATAACAAGAAACAAAAACACAGTAGATTTATACTTGCTCTACTGTGTTTTATATATTTATTCTTTTGCTTACAACTGTTCCCACTCAGATCTCAGCATTCCATATAAATACATATCATACCTTTTCCCATCTCTATGAAGAAATTCTCTATAGACCCCTTCTCTTTTAAATCCTATCTTCTCATATAGCCTTATTGCAGGCTCATTATATTCAATTACAGTAAGATGTATTCTATGAAAATTTAGTTCTTCAAAGCCAAACTCTATAGTTAACTTAAGAGCTTCCTTACCATAACCACATCCCCTATTTTTTTCTCCACCAATTCCTATATATATTAAAGCAGTACCATTATTCCAAGATATATCTTCAAATCCTGTAACCCCAACAAGTCCCTTTTGTTCAATATTTTTCACGCCAAAAATGTAGGCAGTATTTGATTTTCTTATATCACTAACTAACTCTTTTACATCTTCCATATTTTTAGGGATTGCACTTACTATATCATAATTACGCATAAATGATACATCGTTATACCACTTTTGAAATTCCAAAACATCTTCTTCATTTATAGATGTAAGCTTTATTTTTTCACCAACCAAAAGATTTTTCATTTTAATACCTTCTCTCTAGTTTTAATTTTAAGTTATATATACAGCACATTCAACAAAATAGACCAGCAGTGCGCTAGTCTATTCTGATAAATCTAACTTAGTAACCATCATCTTCGATGGCGTTAACATTAACCGTTACAAAAACCAAAGATATATTTTTTCTCGAGTTTAAAAGGGTGATAAGATAATTTAGATTTCCTTAGACCTGCAATGCCTAAGTCCTGCTCCCTATTAATTATCTTAACATCACTAAAACACCTATCAACAAAAGTTTTATTGATAAAGCTGTACACTCCCCTATAATCCATATCTCCCTTTTCTATATGAATTACAGCCAAATTATCATTTAATTTTTCCCCTAAAGTAAAAGCTACTATTTTTCTATCTACATACACAGCTATACCCTTAGTATTAACAATTTGCATATTCTCCAGAACATCCTTTATTCCCTGTAATTCGTAATAAAGCATATAGTCATCGTTATTACCTTCATACCATTTTTCTGCAGCTGCTATTACATCCCTTATTACTTCTACCTCTTTAATGTCCTTAACTTCATAATTATAATTCTTTATAAATGAATTGTAATGATTCTTTTTCCCATGGAGCTTCTTGCCTGAAAGCTTTATAAGCTTTTCAGCCTCATATAAATAGTCGAAATTATCTCTATCTTCCCTTATACATATACCCTTAACATCATCATATATGTTGCTTATTTCTTCCATAAACCCTTCATCAAGATCTTTGAATAAGTATTCCATATTATTTTCTGTTTTATAATCCATTAGTGCATCTATTATTTCTTTAATATTTTCCTTGCTATATCCAAAAGGTTGCATAAAATAATATTTTCCCTCAAAATCCTTTTTCTTTATTATTAGAGCACCATTATAAGTAGTAAAACAAATATCACAAGCCTCTCTCCATATATATAAAGTTGTAAAAGAATATTCACAGCTTAGAAATTTATATGGATATATAAATTTTTCAAATAGATCCTTATCTTCTATTGTAAGTCTTTTAAAAATCATCATCTCAACCTTTCCCCTTAGGATAAACCATAAATATCATCATTTTTTACATTCATTCTTAATTTTATACTGTTTGTTTGTTTTTTGCAAGTAGATACTTATATGAACCATAGTTACCAAATAGATACTTATAAATGATAACATGAATAGGAAACTTACTATTCTGTATTTATATTAACCACATTTCCAACTATAAATGCATTCTAATACATATATAAGTAATATATGATTTAATACTGTGGTATAATTCAATGATATAAAAATATTAGATATTTACCTTAATATAATTTTCACTGTATTAATAGACTAGGAGTTGATGCATACTTGGACAACATTTCGCTTATACTAGCTTTTTCAGCAGGATTACTTTCTTTTTTGTCCCCCTGTGTTTTACCACTTGTGCCAGCATATATTAGTTACTTAACCGGAACAACAGTTGACGAGCTAGATAGTAAAAACGCAAAATTAAATATATTATATAAATCTTTTGGATTTGTAATTGGTTTTTCTATTATCTTTATTTTGATGGGCGCTTCTATAACCTCTCTTGGTAAGATTTTAATTAAAAATCAAAACACCTTTAGAAAAATTGGTGGTTCTCTAATGATAGTATTCGGTCTTCACACAATGGGTTTATTAAAAATTAAATTCTTTTATAGAGAAAAAAGATTCTTTTCCTTTGATAAAGCTTCTGGCAAATTCGGCTCTATACTTATGGGGATGGCATTTGCTGCTGGTTGGACCCCCTGCATAGGACCAATTTTATCTTCTATCCTTATATATGCTAGTAGTTTTGAGACCATAGGAAAAGGTATCCTTCTGCTTAGTGTATATTCTTTAGGTCTAGGTGTTCCTTTTATATTAACTGCACTTGCAATAGGTAGTTTTACAAAGCACAAAAATGCACTTTCAAAATATTTGCCTATCATATCCAATATAAGTGGAATACTACTAATTGCAATGGGTGTTTTGGTTTTCACAAATAAAGTAAATATTTTAAGCCGTTACTTAAATTTTTTTAATTTTTAACGACAATCATCTTAATGTAATAATTAAACTTATTGGAGGATTAATAATGAAAAAAATAATATGGCCACTAGTTATTGTTTTACTGTTTGGCATAAGTATTTATTCTGTAACTAATTACAATAAAAATAAAGCAGAGGAACTCGCCATAGCTGCACAAGAAGATGCTAAGGCACAAATTGCAATCCAAAATGCAAAAGATTCTGCCGATGCAAAGGTTCCAGCTATTGAAGCTACAAAGGATGCGGCGAGTAAAATAGCTGCACAAGATTTTAAACTTAAAGATTTAAACGGAAAAGAAGTATCCCTTAGTGATTTTAAAGGTAAAAAAGTATATCTCAACTTTTGGGCAAGTTGGTGCGGTCCCTGCAAATCGGAAATGCCTGATATTGAAAAATTATATAATGAAACAAAAGAATCTGATTTAGTTATCCTAGCTGTAAATCTTGGTGAAACGAAAATCCAAACAAAATCCTTTATTGATGACAATAAATACACTTTTCCAATTTTATTGGATTTAGATCAGAGTGTAGCTAATCAATATACAATTCAATATATACCAACTTCCTATTTTATAGATAAGGAAGGTAATATTGTTTCAAAAATAAGCGGTGCTTTGACACTAGCCGAAATGAAAGATAATATTAGTAAATTATAAGACATCTCTTATAATATAGAAAGCCCCTTAGAAAATTTGCAATAATTTTCTAAGGGGCTTTTACTTATCTAATCATTGATACAAAATAAGGCTATTTATATATATCTGAGAATTCTATTGACAGATTTTCTTCATAGTTTGTTTCAAATACCTCTCTATTTTTAAGATTATTTTCTTCTTGCTTTGTATCAACTATTCTAACTGGTAGCGTTATAATAAATTCGCTTCCTTTTCCCTCGATACTGTTTACATGTATTTCACCGCCATGCATTTCTACAAGAGACTTTACTAATGCTAGTCCTATCCCACTTCCTTCATTATGCCTTGATGTAGATTTATCAATTTGTGCAAAACGTTCAAAAATAAACTTTAACTTATCTTTAGGAATTCCTATGCCTGTATCTTTTATGGATATTTCAATAAAATCACCTTTATCATAAATATTAACTAGAATGCTTCCATTTTTCTCAGTAAATTTTACTGCATTGGATAGTAAATTCAGCATAATTCTTTCTATTTTTTCTTCATCGAATGCAATTGTTTTTTCTTCTACATCTGTATCAAATATAAGGGTTATACCATGATTTTTTATATACTCAGCTACAGATTGAGATATTTCCTCTACAATATAAATTATATCACCATTTTTTAACTGAAGGCTTATGTAATTTGCCTCTATTTTAGTTGTGTCTATTATGTTGTTTATGAGTCTTAGTAATCTTAGCGAATTCTGATTCATTATATTAATATAATATTTTATCTTTTCGTCACCTAAGTTCTTTGATCCATCAAGAGATTTTATTAACTGTATTGTACTACAAATTACATTTAGAGGAGTTCTAAGTTCATGTGACAAATTAGCAAAGAAATCCGTTCTCACCTTGTCATATGCCTCAAGTTCCTTAACCCTGACGCTAGCTTCAGCACTTTGAACGCTAAGGACTTCAACTTGATTTTTCGCTATTCCAAGCTCATGTACCAAAGATAAAGCTTGTTTCACTGAATGCTTTAAGGTTATCAAAGTGTTTATTCGACACATTAGCTCATGCATATTAAAGGGTTTCTTTAAATAATCATTTGCACCGCACTCAAAAGATGTAACTAAATGCTCTAGATTGCTATCTGCAGTCATAATTAACACTGGTAGCTCAAAAATAGATTGTTTCTTCCTTATAATCTCACATACTTCATACCCTAAAATATCTGGCATCATCATATCAAGAATTACTAAATCTAAATCCACATTCTCGTCGACAAGCCTCAAAGCTGCCCTACCACTTTGCGCCTCTAAAACTTCAAAAGTATCATTTGACAGATAATTTTTGAGAACCTTAAGATTCACATACTCATCATCAACTATTAAAATTTTATATTTATCTTTGCTACTTGAATTTGTATTTTCATTAATAATTTTTCTAACGTGATCCATAGATATATTTTCTATATTTGGCTTTAACTCTATATGCTTTGAGTAGTTATATGACTCTTCTGATGTCTCTTCATTATCTTTACTATAAAGATTTTCCTGTGGGTTACTCAATAGATCTTCCTCTGTGCAAAGTGGGAGAGTAAAAATAAATTTACTTCCTTTTCCCATAATTGAAGAAACCCTTATAGTTCCACCCTGTATTTGGATAAGTTCTTTAGTTATATAAAGCCCTACTCCAGTACCGCCATACTTTTCTGGAATCCCATCCACCTGCCCATATCTATTGAAAATCTTATGAAGCTTATCTTGTGGAATTCCTATTCCTGTGTCTGTAACATAAATCTCAATAAAAGAATTTTTTACCGCATAGGATAATATTATCTCTCCTTCGAGAGTAAATTTTATAGCATTACTCAGTAAATTATATAGAATTTGTTGTATTCTGTCTTCATCTCCAAATACATATGGTGTATTTTTATCTATTGTATTTGTAAACACAACATTTTTATTGTTAAGAGATATTTGACTGAATTTCATTACCATTTCCACCAAATTACTTATATTAACAGGTTTTCTATGCAACACAATTTCGTTGTTTTTAAGCTTTGCAAATGTCATCATATCATCAACTAAATTAGATAATCTTTTAGCACTAGAATTGACCAAAAACAGGTCCTCTCTAAGTTCTCCCTCTAAACTATCACTTTTATTATTTACAATCCCTTCAGTTAACCCAATAATTCCATTCAATGGAGTTTTTAACTCATGTGACGTCACAGCAAGAAAATCATCTTTTAATTCATTTAAAGATTTCAGTTTAGCACTAATATTCTCAACATTCGAAAGCTCCTTAGCTTGTTGCTTTGCTAAAACATAGTAATTGGCTACAATAAAAATTAATGTTCCTAATGATATAAATGAATCTGTAATTATGATACTGTACTCATACATGATATCATTAATTCTTGTAACAAATAAAGCAAACAGACCTACCATAACTATGTAATCAGTTTCCTCGGTGTGTATTGATCTTCTAAAAATTTTGTACATTATATAAAATATAGATACAAGTGCAAACACTTCAAATGGTGCTATATAGTATAAATAATAGTTAATTGGCATAAAAATTACAATTAGAGTGTATACCCAAGCTATATAATTCGATATCTTAACAAATTTATGTGACATGATTTTTTCATATGAACTATCTATAAACAAAATAATAAATGGAATGTAACTGTAAAAGGTCCACACTTTTATTCTGCCGGATAAAAAATAATTAAAGTGGGGTAATAATGAACTCAAGAATCCTTCTCCAATAAATAATGTTCTAATGGCAATAATCACACAAATCATTGCAAAATATAATTGTGCCTTCTCCTTTCTTCTATTAATAAACACTCCAATACTATATATAGCAGCCATGACCGTACATCCAAAAAGAAATAAACTTAATGCTATCTTTTTCTCTCTCATAGCAGTAATTTCTGCTGATTCCCCGAGTACTAATGTATCTATATAACCATATTCATTATAAAAATTACTAACTCTAAGCACCAAATATGTTTCTCCATTTTCCACATAAAATGAGCCTATAGTTGGTGTTAATTGTGGAATCATTTCATTTTTAGTTTTGCCCACTTGACCAACAGAGGTTATTAATTTATTACCAGCCCAAAGTTCATATGCGCTTTGAATAAAATCTATCTTTACTGAGTAAAGGTCCTCCTTATTATCTATAAGTACTTTCAATCTATATGTACAATATCCCTGCTTCCCAAAAATACCTGGTAGCTGTTCATACCTAGTCGTTTCTGATGAATCACTTTTAAAATCCTTAGGTGAAAGTAACTTATTATCATAAAATTCCCATCCCCCATTAAGTTTTATCATACCATCCTTTTTAAAATCCCAATTTCTTAAGTCTAATACCCCTTTTACTGCCAA
>NZ_JAENWL010000085.1 GCF_016650095.1 Clostridium sp.
GTTTAAAATTTCTTGCTTTGTGTCACCAGCTATAATTCTAAAATATCCATCTGATACCTGTTCAAAATTTTGATGTCTTTCATCTGCTTCATATACTGTTACAGTAAAAGCTAATTTCTCAATGTGAGCAGGTATTAGATTTAAATCTAATTGTATGCTTTCATTATATGCGTCTTTAAGTGTAGTCTTATGGTCCTCGTTAATAAGTACCCCGCCACAAGTGCTCTTAGTGTTTTCATAAAAAATAAAGTCTTTATCTATTGTTTTATTATTTATATCTACCATAAATACTGATGCATCCAAATCAAACTCATCATTACAATTTAAGCTCGTATTATAATCTAACGTCACTATTAATTTTGAAAGATTTTTACAATTTTGGTTTAAGCTCAACTTTTGACCTTTCCCCAGTTTAATGCTTTTCGTAACATCGACAAGTTTTCTTTTTTCCATGTTTTTATTTGGTTTTAATGGAGTATTAACTTTAGCCTCAGTAGTAGTTTGGGGTTGTCCCTTATTTGTACTGTGAGCATTATCTTTATTTGTATGCTGATATGCTCCTACTGCTATTTTTGAAATATTTTCCGGAGTAATTGCAGTCTCAACAATTAATTTCCCATATTGTTTCTTTTTAGATGTTATTTTTTTATTATTAGTATTAATAATCATAGCCACAACAACGTCCCCCTAATCTATTGCAATATTAAGTCCTGAACCTCTTTCGTAAGGTTGGATAATTACAGTTTCTCCCTGAGAATTAAATTCTAACATATACGATTCACCAGAGGTTTGTCCTAGGAAAGTTTTCCAATTTATATCCGCTTTAAAATTAGGATCATTACCTGTCCAACATACTACTGCATCAGGGTCTACGATGCAAGGCGTCTCTAAGATAATTGGGTTACCAGTTGTAGTTATAGCTACCTCCGCATCACTTCCAATTGCTGTTAGGTTCGAAGTAAACATACCCTTTTGAGATATTACACCTGACCCCATAAATCTAACTCCGTATTTACACCCCTCAGTAAAAGCAAGTAAATTTTCTCCTTCAACTCCTACGCTTTGGCCTATTTGTAATGTGATTATACTAACATGCTGGGCTCTGTCCGCCATATAATAACTACCTTTTCCAGTCACTTTCATAATAGGAATATTTTCTCCTGAAAGCTTTCTAGTAGCTAGATTCATTACAGATTTGAATACACTTTTAGTACTATTTGTATCCAACAATACTTTTTCAGATTTAAAACTGCCTTTATAAGCCACCATAGCACCTAATTTAGCGAAAAACTGCCCATCACCTTCTGCGATGCACGTAAGCTCTTGATGATTTCTAAAATTAAACATATGTATTAACTCCTTTCACAATTGCAATATAATTGGCTTTCTCTTGGTTCATTATATATGTTCTCTGAATTTAAATTTAAAAAATTATATATATCTATAGTATATCATAATGTTAAAGTGGATATATAAGCTATAACAACTATTATTGTTATAATTGTTATAATTGTTATATTTATGTAACTTTTACTGATTTACTAGAGTAATATGTAATTGCTAATATAATTATGTTATAATTAAGTATTATAATCAGTACTATATATCCTTTGGAAATACTGATTAATCTAAATAAGTAAATGGAGAATAATTATGCGTTATTTTAATAATATTAACGGTTTACAAGATATTTTTTTTAAACTTCCTTCTTCTTACGGATTATTTTCCTCAAGAGAAGAACTATCATATGCATTAGGCGCATGTTTATATATGCCTGGTACCCGAGAACATTTACTTAAGGACATACTACTGAGTAAAAAAAGGGGTGCACATACTATTACTCTTTGTATTGAAGATTCTGTTTCATCAAGCGAAGTCGCATTCGCTGAAACTAACATTATTAATTTGTTTAAGAGTATCAGCCTTCTTGAAAAAGGTAACTCTTCTTTTATTGATGGTCTTCCCCTTATTTTTATTAGAGTGCGAAATGTTAACCAACTTCAAAAATTACTAAATGAATCACCACTTATGGGTCTTTGCGGCTTTATTTTCCCAAAATTTGATTCCGAACTTGGAGAAAAATACTTTTCTGTACTAAAAGAATATAATCAATGTAATAAAAGAACTCTATACGGAATGCCCATACTTGAAACTCCTATCATACTTCATAAAGAAACTCGAATTGAAGAACTCATTCGCGTAAAACGTATCATAGATTATTATAAGGAATATGTTTTAAACATTCGTATTGGTGGAACAGATTTTTCTGGATTATATAGTCTTAGGCGAAGTAAGGATTTCACCATATACGATCTAGCCGTAGTACGCGACTGTATTAGCGATATAATAAATGTCTTTAAACGTGATGATTATGTAATATCTGGGGTAGTTTGTGAGTATTTTAGTAAAGTTTTAGATTTACATAATAATACTCTTATTAAAGAAACTCTTTTAGATAGAACTAATGGATTAACTGGTAAAACCGTTATACATCCATCACAAGTAAATATAGTAAATTCTCTTCTGGTGATTTCTAAAGAAGAGTATATCGATGCATGCAATATTTTAAACTCATCCCTTGATGGAGTAATAAAGAGCAATTACTCAAATAAAATGAACGAGGTAAAGCCTCATGAAAAATGGGCTAAAGAAATATTGTTAAAATCTAAAATAATGGGGGTATTTGAAGATGGAAAATGTCACACAGAATTACTGCAAGGGATCCATTCACTACAATATAGACAATAGCCTAGAAATATCACTAAATATAAAAGAGAATAAGTGTAACATTCCTGTGTCCAAGCTTTTTACAATGTCAGCAAGAGAAAATAAAAAGAGAGATTTTTTGTTTGTAAGCAAAGTTATAGGAAAACATATGCCCATGATTCCAGATACTCTAAAAATTATTGGAGGGATTTTGGCTCGTCTTTGGATTAATGAAAGAGAGGATTCCGCGGATTATCCTACTACTGAATTAGTTAATTCACTTGTATCACCAGACGTAGCGAGTAGTATGCATAATTCAGATGATATTTTAAGCGAACCTATAAAACTTGCAAACAAAACTCTTTTTATAGGTTTTGCAGAGACTGCTACAGGTCTTGCTCAAGCGGTATTCCAAAATTTTTCAAATGCTACTTATATCCATACTACACGTGAGAAGATAACTTCTATACAGCCTGCACTATTTTTTAACGAAGAGCATTCTCACGCAGTAGAACATTTACTTTTCCCCAGCGAAAATGATTTTTTTAGTAAGTTTGACGATATAGTTTTAATTGACGATGAACTTACTACAGGTAAATCTGCATTAAATTTAATAAAATGCCTTCCGGGGAAACATTTTGGAATAATATCCATCTTGGATTGGAGAGATGCTAACAGCTATAAAATGTTCTTTGACGAAAAAGATATAGATGTTAAAGTATGTTCCTTATTAAAAGGGGATATCAAGTGCAATAAATCAAAAGATATTATTAGTGATGCTGTAACTGTGCCACCTAGCTCTACTAAATTAATTCCATCCAAAGAGTATATTTTCCCAATAGCTGAAAGCATTGAAGGCTATAACAAGTCTACTGGTAGATTTGGAATTACTTCAAGTGATAATTTGAAAATTTTTGAAGAAATTAAATCAATATCAGAAGTGCTTAAAAAAGAAAGAACTACTGGAAATTGTCTTTGTTTAGGAACAGGTGAATTTATATATTTACCTTGCAGTATAAGCGCTTTGCTTGGAGATAATGTTTACTTTCATTCCACTACAAGAAGTCCTGTTCACACTAGAAACATAGATTCTTATGGAAATAAAAATAAAGTTGTTTTTCAAAGCCCTGAGGATGACACTATACCAAACTACATTTATAATATAACTGATAATTTCTATAAACAGGTGTTTTTCTTATCCGAAAAGCCTTTAACCAATGAGAAAAAAGAAGAATTCAATAGGATTTTCTCATATTTTCATGTGGAATCCATTATATTCGTATGCTGGAAAGGCTAATATTTTTTTTAAAAAAACTGCATATAGTAGATAAGTTATAAACCCCCTAAATAATATAAAAAAGAGGTGTAATTAAATGAATCAATGTGTTTTTTCAGGAAGTTACTCTAATGAAGATGTGATATTTCTTCTTAAAGATATATCACACCTGATACTAGAACAAGATAATGAATTTAGAGAAAATGCTATACAAAGTGGAATCCATTATTCTGAAATGTTACCAATAGAATATACTCCCTCAAAAGAATACATGGATATTTTCTATAGCACGTTGCAACAATCAAAAATCAAACTAGCTACTCTTGTTTCTATATTAAGTGAAAAGATTATAGAAGCACGTGGTAAAAATCTTGTTTTGATTTCCCTTGCTAGAGCGGGTACCCCTATTGGAATATTAATTAAAAGATATATAAAGTTCAAATATAATATATCCCTTCCTCATTACAGTATTTCTATAATACGTGATAAAGGCATAGATAAAAATGCCCTTATGTATATATTAAAAAATCACCCAGAAACAAACATACAATTCATTGATGGGTGGACAGGCAAAGGTGTTATTCAACATACATTAACAAAGGCTTGCAAAGAATATTATGAAGAGTTTAATATAACCCTTAATTCAAACCTAGCAGTATTATCTGACCCCGCTCATTGCACCTTTATTTACGGCACAAGAGAGGACTTTCTAATTCCAAGTGCTTGTCTTAATTCTACGGTTTCAGGTCTTGTAAGTAGAACTGTACTTAATGATAAGTTTATTAACAGCGATGATTTTCACGGTGCAAAGTTTTATAGTGAATTAAAATCGGTGGATGTTTCTAATTTCTATATAGATGAAATATGTGCCTGTTTCGACTCCATAGATAATAATTCTCTATCGAATGAACCTAACATCACAGAAATTGCCACTGATATTGAGTATGACGGTAACTCTTTAAGTTGCAAAGGACTTCGCGACATCGAGAGTATTAAACATAAATTTGGCATTAATAATATTAATCTTATAAAGCCTGGAATTGGAGAAACCACGCGAGTACTTCTAAGAAGAATCCCCTTTAAAATACTAGTCGACTCCTTTGATAATCCAAATTTAAAGCATATATTTAAGTTAGCTGAGGAAAAAGATGTCCCAGTAGAAATATATACAGATATGTGCTATTCCTGTTGTGGCATTATTAAAGAAAAAGAAAAAGAAGATATATAATAAGTAATCAAAGGATGTGTTTTTATGATATTTGCATCGGACCTTGATAGCACCCTTATATATTCTTCAAGGCATTGTAAACTAATTAATGAAGAAGAACTTTTTCCTGTGGATTTTTATAATAATAACATGTGCAGTTTTATTACTAAATCCATGCAGGACACACTAAAACATATAAATGAGTCTATGCTCTTTATACCAGTTACCACAAGATCGCCTGAGCAATACACACGAATGAAATACTTTTATGATGTAATAAAACCTAAATACGCCATTGTAGCCAATGGAGGCATAATACTTAAAAATGGCATAGAACTCTCTACTTGGTCAGATATAAGTTCTGCAAAAATTAAAGAAGTTATATCTGTCAGGGATATGATAAAATTATGTAGTTTCTTTTTAGAAAGTGACTTTGTTAAATCATACAAAGCTTGTGAAAATCTATTTGTATACTCCATTTTAGATGAGGAGATGCTAGCTAGTACCTTTACAAATCCCCAAATAACTTTAGATTATTTTGAAGCGTTGCGTTACTTTTGTTCAAAGCACAATTATAGCGTATCAAGGCAAGGCAAAAAGGTATATATAGTCCCTAATTGTATAAATAAATATGATCCTCTAAAATATATAATGGAGCTTGAAAATATAAATACTTTTATAGCTGCTGGTGACTCTCTACTAGACTACCCTATGATTAAACATTCAAATTACGGAATAGTTCCGTCACATGGAGAATTGTTACTTAACCTCCAAGGTGAAAAGCTTGCTAATACTGTATATATTACAAAAGAATCTGGTGTATTCGCAGGTCAAGAAATTTTAGATGTAGTACATGAAGAATTCCACAAAATAAATGATATATCAGAAGATGAAGTATGCTGCTATATTAAGTAATGTTGTAGCCTTCAATGATTTAATAGAAAAGCCCACATTATTGATTTTCGTCAATACTGTGGGCTTTTTTCATTTCATCTACTAAGTTATATTTAATTAAAAAGTCAGTATACTAGTCTACTCTAAGTTGTCTATGCTGCTTTTTTTTCCTCTAATTCTGATTCAACTTCTTGTCCTTTTTTCCCAAAAGATTTCATAATTAATTTTGCAACTTCATTTATTACTATCACAAGTGAAGATACAACAATTATCTTTAACCACATCGTAGCACTTAAAGACACTGCATTAAAGAATTTTGAGAACACTTCTGTTACAACTATTTGTGCTAAAGCTGTAGCACCAATTATCTTTAAGAATATAGTGTTCTTTGTAAGGTTCGGAAATATACTATCTGTACCAAATTCTCTACAGTTAAAGGCATTAAATAATGCACTAAAAGCAAATAATGCAAATAATACTGTCTGCATTTCATTTGCTCCCGTAACTCCTTCTTTTGGAAAACCCGTTCCTAATATGTCAAATTTCATCTGAGCCATGAGAACACATGTTATATATAGTGCATTGGAAATCATGCTCTTTAGCATTTGTTTAGTTATAATACTTGCATTTCTGTTTGTTGGTTTCCTGTTTAAAACAGCATCTCTTACTGGTTCTAGTCCAAGTGATAGTGCTGGGGGACCATCCATTATAATATTTACCCATAAAAGTTGTATTGTAGTGAACGGCATTTGAAAGTCCAACACTACAGATAAGATTGCTGTTAAAAATGCAATAATATTTACAGTTATCTGGAATTGAATAAATCTTTGGAAGTTCTCATAAATACCTCTTCCCCATTTAATTCCTTTTACAATAGTCCCAAAACTATCGTCCGTTAGTATTATATCAGCTGCATTTTTACTAACTTCAGTTCCTGCTATACCCATAGCTATCCCTACATCTGCTTTTGTAAGTGCTGGAGCATCATTTATTCCATCTCCTGTTACAGCAACAACTTCTCCATTACTTTGAAGAGCTTGAACTATTCTCATTTTTGTATCAGGTTTTGATCGTGCCACTATTGAAATAGTAGTTATTTCTTGTCTAAGTTCTTCGTCAGATAATGTATCTATATAAGTAGCCTCAACTGCCCTATATTTACCATTAAGTAGTCCTAATTCTTTTCCTATAGCAATAGCTGTATTAATGTTATCGCCTGTAAGCATTTTTGTTGAAACCCCTGCTTTTTCAGCGGTTTCTACGGCTTCTTTAACATCAAGTCTTAGCGGGTCTCTTATTCCTACGAATCCTGTAAAGACTAAGTCATTTTCTAAAGTACCTTGCTCTGTTGCTATAGCTACCTCTTCAATTATATTTCCATATGCAAATCCAAGTACTCGCATAGATTTTTTCTGAAGTATTTCGATTTCATCTAATATTTCACCTCGTCTTGCTGCATTTAACTCTACTTCAACACAATTAACATGTTCATATTTGCATAAATCAAGAATAATTTCTGGCGCTCCCTTTGTTAATACTGTAGCACCTTCTTTTTCTTCTATAACAGTACTCATTTTCTTGCTCTTTGAACTAAATGGAATTTGATGAGCTATTTTTGCATTTTGTCTTTCTTCGACATAATCACAAGCATCATTGTATAAAAGAAGAGCACATTCTGTTGCACTACCTAAATATTTAACTTCTGAATCATCCTTTTCAATGTCTGCTGTGGAATTTACAAGACAGTTATCTATAAAGTAGTTATTTGAATCGCTTAATTCATCTCTTCCTCTGAATTTACCATTTAAATAAACTTTTTCTACAGTCATTCTGTTTTGAGTAAGTGTACCTGTTTTATCTGAGCATATTACACTTACAGAACCTATTGTTTCACAAGCTTCCTTTTTAGTAACAAGTGCATTTATTTTGGCCATTTTCTGCATAGTTATTGCAAGTGTCATATTTATCATTGTTGGAAGTCCTTCAGGAACAGCTGCAACAATTAGTGCAACACATACAACAAACGCAGTTTTTATTGGTCCAACAGACTCTAAGAATGCAACTACACTGGTAGTGTCTGGTGATATAGTTTTTGCTGCAACCATTTTTATAATCATAACTATAAATAGTATGACAGCTATAGCACTTGATAATTTCGAAATATTTCCACCTAAATCTCCTAGCTTTGCCTGAAGTGGTGTTTGTAAATCACTCTCAACAAGATTTCTAGCTATCTCTCCCATTTCAGAGTTATCTCCTGTGGAAGTAATTACAAAGCTAGCTCTACCATAAGCAACAAGTGTTCCACCAAATACCATATTCAGTTGTTTTGCTGGAATTGGATCTTGTATAATATTTTTATCTTTAGCTTTTATATTTTCCATCTCTATTATAGTTTCTGCTTCTTTGCTTACGTCTTCTGATTCTCCAGTAAGCATATCTTCTCTAACCATTAAATCTATAGTATTTATAAGTCTTCCATCTGCTGGTACCATATCCCCAGTCTCAATTAAAACCACATCACCAGGCACCAAATCAATTTTACTAACTTCAACAATTTTTCCATTACGTAATACTTTTACCTCTATATTTTCCGTCATTTTTGAAAGCGCATCTGCAGCCTTTTGTGATTTCCCTTCTGTAAATATTCCTATACTAATTCCTATTGCTACAGCACATACTATACCAATAGCATCTGCAAACTCTCCTACTAATGCACTAATTACAGCTGCTGCTAAAAGTATCATCATCATAGGCTCCATAATTGCTTCCTTAATACTATCCCATATAGATCCTTTTTCTTGTTTAGTGAATTCGTTAGCTCCATATTTTTCTAGTCTTTCTTTAACCTCTGAACTCGACAACCCTTTACTTCTATCCACTTTAAGCTCATTTAAAACTTTTGAGCTCTGTTCATTAAAATATTTCATGTTATCCACCTTTCTGTGGTTTGTATAGTTTCCATTTACATTAAAATGTAGAAAATGATAAACCCCTCATTTTCTACATCACCGATCTATAATTCATTTAATTTTTTATGCCTATTGGTATCTTTTAACCATTTCACCTAAGCCAGATGAAGTATCTGGTTCTCCTATGGCTGTGAATTTCCATTCACCATTATTACGATAAATCTCAGCAACAAACAAACCTGTTTTACCAGAATATTCTTCTGATAAGTTAAAACGAAGCAGTTCTTTCTTATCTGCAATATTTACTAAACGTATATAAGCATTTTGTATCATGCCAAAATGTTGTTTACGCTTATCTGCAGCATAGATATTAACAACAAAAACTAACTTAGCTATATTTTCTGGTACAGCTGACAGATCAACCATTATTTGTTCATCATCACCATCACCATCGCCGGTAAGATTGTCTCCCATATGCTGAATACTACCACATTTGCTCTTTAAATTACCGAAATAAACCATATTTTCTTTTCCTCTTAGTTTATCATTTTCATCAAGCATTATCACAGAAGCATCGCAATCTATATCTGCTTGCTTACCTCCAAATAATCCTCCAAGTAATCCCTTAGCTGATTGTTGTACTGGATCCCATCCAAGTCCAACCATTGTCTTTTTAAGGCCTGGATTATCTTTTGTTAAATTTATTCTTTGACCCTTTTGTAAATTTATACCCATTTATTTCCATCTCCTTCAAATAACTAGTGTACCTACTCTCACTAATTAATTTAAATATTATATCGCTTTCTATGCATCAAGACCATAATTTTTACAAAGGGCTGCTAATCCGCCTTGAAAACCGCTTCCTGTCGCACTAAATTTCCATTCTCCATTATTCCTATATATTTCACAAAACACCAATGCAGTTTCTACTGAAAAATCCTCTGACAAGTCATACCTTAAGATTTCTTCATTAGTTTCTTCATTTACGACTCTAACAAAAGCATTAGAAATCTGACCAAAATTTTGTGCACGAGCTATAGCATCATCTATAGTTACTGTAATTGCAATTTTATCAATATCTGCTGGTACTTTAGAAAATTCAACGATTAATTGTTCATCATCTCCATCTCCATCTCCAGTTCTATTGTCACCAGTATGTATAACAGCCCCTGTTGAATGCTTTAAATTATTATAAAATATAAAATCTAAATCATTATTAGTTTTTCCATTTGAACCTACTAAAAATGCTGAAGCATCTAAATCAAAATCTACTCCACCTGAATATTTATTTGTATCCCATCCTAGACCTATAATTGCTTTCTTTAAACTTGGGTTTGATTTTGTTAAATCGATTTTTTGACCTTTACTTAAGTTAATTGGCATGATTATTCCTCCTCAATTACTATTTATTTTCATATACTTTACTGGGAATTATTAACCTATATTAATTCCAAAGTTACTGCAAAGTGAACCTAGTCCACCCTCAAATCCACTTCCTACTGCACTGAACTTCCACTCTCCGTTGTTACGATATAACTCAGCTACTACTACTGCAGTTTCAATACTATAATCTTCACTTAAATCATATCTTATTAACTCATTATTATTATTTTCATCCAATATTCTTATAAACGCATTAGAAACCTGACCAAAATTTTGACTTCTCTCAGCAGCCTCGTGAATAGTTACAGTAAAGTTAATTTTCTCAACTGAAGCTGGAACTTTACTTAATTCAATTCTGATTTGTTCATCATCACCCTCACCCTCACCAGTTAAGTTATCTCCTAAATGTGTTACAGAGCCTGCTGCATCCTTTGGATTATTGTAAAAAATAAAATCATTATCAGATGTTACTTTCCCATTTGCTCCAACCAAGAAAGCTGCTGCATCTAGATCAAAAGCAGCTCCACCATCATATTTATTAGTATCCCACCCAAGTCCAACAATAACATTAACAAGACCCGGATTAGTTTTAGTTAAATCTACCTTCTGACCTTTTTTTAAACTAATTGCCACAATACATTCCTCCTCAAATACCACTAAAGTGGTTATATTAAACTTTTATAGTATACTTACTTATTATTAATAATTTCCAAAAATTCAGACATTAATCATTTTATCTATACACTTATGAAAAAAA
>NZ_JAENWL010000273.1 GCF_016650095.1 Clostridium sp.
AACTAATAAAAGCATCTTAATAACTAATGGATTTACAGAAGGATTTGATATAGTTTTATCTTCAATTACTGAAAAGGGAGACAAAATCATATGCGAAAATCCTACCCATAATACAGCTATAAAGTTAATGAAGCTTCATGATATAGACATAATTGGAGTAGAAGTAGATAAGGATGGAATAAACTTAAGCAAATTAGAAGCAGCGCTTGTGAGTAATGATATAAAAGCTGTTTATCTTGTCCCATCTTATCATAATCCCACTGGAATGGTGATGACGTGTAAGAAAAGAGAAGATATTTATAAATTACTAAAAGCACATAGTGTACCAATAATTGAAGATGGATTTAATGAGGAACTGCAACATTCAGGTACCCATATTGCACCTATTGTATCTATTAGTGGTGAGGAAAATTCAGTGGTTTATATAGGAAGTTTATCAAAAATTCTTTTTCCAGGAATAAGGATAGGCTGGATTCTAGGTGATAAAAAACTCATAGATGTATTAGAGTGTGTAAAGAGAAGCAGAAATATTCACACCTCATTTTTAGATCAAGCAATTTTATATGAATATATGAAAAGTGGTAGTTTTGAAAGATACGTAAAAAAGGCTAGAAACATATATAGAGAAAAGTATGAGTTAATTACAAGGTTATCTAAGAAGCACATTCCATCTAAATATATTTTAGGGGATGGTGGTCTTTATATATTTATAAAATTAGATGAAATTAATTCAAGAGAATTATTAGAAAGATGTTTCGCTCGTGGGGTTATATTTACACCAGGGGATATATTTTATACTGATGGAAATGGACATGATACTATGAGATTAGGATTTTCTAGAGTATCACTTATAGATATTGAAAAAGGTATAGTGATAATTGGAGAAGAAGCAAGGAAATGTACTATAAAATTTAAAGAGTAGAATGAAAAAGGTGCTGTCTCAAAATAGAAAGTAATTTCTAGAATGAGATAGAACCCATTTTGTTTAGCATCTTAACGGGCTCTCCTGAAAATTCTTAAATTACTGTTACATTAGCCAAGTCTGCATTGCTGCCTTTCAAAACAGCATAAGTCAATTTATCCATTGTAGCGCCGTCAAAAATTGTTTTTTTTACCTCAACATTTTTAAAAATAACATTTCTAAAAATAACATTTCTAAACGATGTTCCTTTTAACCCAGTACTATTAAAAATAGTACCAATTAACGTTTGATTATCAAAACATACTCCGGTCAAATCTGAACTGCTAAAATCCGTATAATCAAAGATGCAACTTTTAAGACGCGTATATCTCAGACTGACCTGAATTAATTTTGCTCCGGTAAGATTAGCACCATCAAATATTACATTAGTCAAATCACAACCTTTAAAGGAGGTGTTAGTTAAATCTGAACCACTGAAATCTGATCCTTTAAGAGCACTACCGCTAAGGTTTCCATCATGTAAGGTTACCTTTTTAAAATTAGAATTCTGTAAATCAGTGCCTTTAAAGGAGCTATTACTTAAATCTGAATTGCTGAAGTCTGATTCTTTAAGAGCGCTGCCGTTAAACTTCCCATCATGTACTTTTACCCCTTTTAAATCAGAATTTTGAAGATTAATACCTGAAAAATCCTTTCTTAACGTTTGTTGCAACTCGCTTGTTTTTGCGGAGATACTTTCCATGATCTCTGATATATCTCCAATGGACTCGATGGTCATATTATAAGCAGTGACCTCATCATAACCCTGATTTTTCAAATCACTAAACTTTTCCTGTAAATCATTAGATAACTCTTCTTTTAATTCTTTGACCGCTTTCACATCCTCATAGTGTGAAAATACGACCTCTAAATATTTGATTAATTTTTCATTCATTGTTATTACCACCTTCCTTTTTTTTATAACAATTGATCTAGAATACGCTTAGCATTCTCCCAATTTTTTTTATTTTCGAAATAAGTACTTTTTCCTTTTTCAGTAATAGAATAGTATTTTCTTCGTCCACCCTGGGTCTCATCCCCCCAATATGAAGTTATATCCCCATCATTATCTAACCTTTTCAGGCTTGAGTACATAGTAGCCTCCTTAAGTTCATACTCGCCACTGGAACTTGAATGTATCAATTTCGATATTTCATACCCATATTTATCACTGCTTATCAATAATTTCAAAATAATTGTATTTGTATGTCCTCTGAGTAAATCGGGGGACATTTTATTATCAACCATTATGTCACCTCCATTAATACAATATACATCATAGTACTATGACTGTAAATGTAATATGATTCTCATTATAATATTATTTGTTTATACATTTAATAAAATATAATGAAAGATACGTTATTTTAAGATCTGCCTTGTAAAAGAATAAAAAACCACTAAAATTTAAACATTAATAGAGTGATTAGATTTTAATGATTTTCCTAGAATTAATCAAGAAAAGGGGTTGTCCCAAAATGATTTTTAGGTCATTTTGGGACAGCCCCTTTATATGCATTTGGATACAAATAAAAAATGATAATTTTCAGCATAAGTAACGCTAATCTTCCTTAAGTAATAGATTTATTCCCGTTTGATAGTAGTAGATAAATAATTATTCTAAGGGCTAATATTTTTTTATATCTTTGGAAATAAGAATAGCCAGTTCTATCAATAGTGTTGGTAGTGAAATGAATTTTGGATAAGCAAGATATCTAGGTTCCCAATCAGGATGAAATTTTTCCTTATAGTTACGAAGTCCTGAAAATTTATACCAATAGTTACCGAACTTATAAACAAACTTTGCAAATTTTTCTTGCTCATGTGCAAAAGGTGCGAGTCCCACATTGGATAGTGGAGCCATGCCAAGATTAAAATATTTAAAATTATGCTCTTTTGACCATAGAATTAGGTTTACAAAAAGGGCATCCATAGTTCCATTAGGACAAACATTATGATCAAAGCGCATTAAATCAACAGATAGTGATATTTCGTCATAAACAGGCATTATGGTAGCAAAAGCTACAATTTTGTCATTATTATTCTTAAATACTGCAACAGGAGAGGTTTGTATATAATCTTCATTAAAAAATCCTAAAGAGAAACCTTTCTCTTTTCGTTTTCCAAGCCAAATATCAGATATTAGTTTAACTTCAGAAACCATATCGTTGGAAAAAGGTGGATTTAATATTTCAAATTTGAAACCATCTTTTTCTAGGCGACTTTTTGCAGAACGTAATGATTTGTTATGTCCGCTTCCTGATAGGGTAAAGGTATCTAGGTTTATTACAGCTTCTTCGCCTAGTTTAAAGAAATAGTATCCATTTTCATGATAGTGTGGAAAATACTTTTCACTAACCTGATAAAACACAGGAGTATGACCAAATTTATCTGCAAAGGTTTGAAAATCCTCAATGGCATTTTTAAATAGTAAGGGATCACCTATGGGATCTCCAAGCACCACTAATTTATTACTAATATCAGCATAGGCAAGAAGTACTTGATCGTTTTGAGCCCAGTAAAGGTTTTTATCTTTTAAAAATATAAGATGAGTAAGAAAGTTACCTTTATATTTTTTAAGGAACTGTTTTAGTTTTTCAATGTCTTTGTCTTCTGGTTTTGTATTAAATTTTGTATTAAAACTTGTACTTAGCAGGAAAGCTAAAAAAATCCAACATAAGATAAAGGCAAAGATCGCATTTTTGACAAAGGCACGTGGGTTGACAGTTAGTATATAAAAAGGTTCATTAGACTTAAGGAAATTAGCATGAATACTATTGCCGAGCATTGCGTAGAGAAAAATACTAGTAGCAGTTATAAGTAAGTATAGTGCTAGCGTACGTTTTTTAATGGGCGCACTTTCTCTATAAAAACGTGATTTAGATAACCATAATAAAAGTGCAACAATAAGTAGAAATATTGCTTCTTCAAAGTCTAAGCCTTTAATAAATGTGCTAAGTGCTCCTAAAATTAATAAAAAAAGCGTCCATTTAAAAGCTCGTTTTAATTTTTCTTTGATTCGCCATGAAAGTACTAAGAGCATTAGACCAATCGCAATGGAAATTCTGTGAGAGATATGCATCACTGGTAAAGAGGTAAAGTCTGATAGCAGTTCGAATCTTCCAGTAATACTTGGCGTGGCTGCTGAAATGAGCAAAATAATACCACTGACAAAAATCATTAAAGATAGAGTCCATATACCGAAATTACTTAAATAAATATTTTCCTTAGGAAAAGTAAGAAATTTATTAAATAGTGAAGGAACTGCTACAACTTCTTCTTGTTTTTTAGTAATCATACCAATAATCGCCATAATAGCTCCGAGTATCCATGGTATTACATAATAGAAAACTCTATATATAAATAATATTGCAAGAGCCGCGCTGGGGGATGCTCCCACTAATTGCAGACCAAGGATAGAAACTAAGTCAAAGGAGCCAAGGCCTCCTGGTACCATGCTTAATATTCCTACGCTAGCGGCTACTGTGAGTATTGAAAATACTTGAAGGGGACTAATATTACTTGTAAAGTTTGAGCATATATACCAAAAGAATAAACCAGCTCCGGTCCACTCAAAGATTGAAGCGAAAATTAATTCTAATCTTAAAGGAGCTGAATTGTTAACAGATATACCTTCCGGTAATACCTTTGTTCTTATCCATTTGATTTTAAATAACAATAAGTATACGAATAGATATATAGCAAAAGAAAATACGGCTATGGAAAACCATTTATGCTCTGCAAGAATAGGTCTAATGGGTAATATATTAAATATACCAAGTAGGGCGAGTAATGATAGACCAGTTGTAGTTGCAGGAACAAGCAGAACATTTATAAATAGACATTCTTTATTTGATACATTTTCTTCTTTATAAAGCATAGTACGAATGCCCGCACCAGTTAATCCACCAAAGCCTAGAAAATTATTAAAGGTATTAGAAATCCAAGAAATCCTCCAAGTTTTCAAAAGTGATATATTATATTTTAAATTTTTAATTATAAAATAATCATAAAGGGTCATGCAGCTTACAGCCACAGAGCCTGTAATGAAAAATAAGAAGAGTTTTATAGGATCAGAACTCCTTAACAGAGAAAGAGAAGCTGCTAAATTAAGGCTTGATAATTCTTTTTTACCTTCAAAATAAATCAAAAAAACTATAAGAATAGAAAAAGTTACTTTAAGTATATTTTTCCTGTGTGATATAAGGGATGTACGTATAAGTAACATCATAAATTTGAATTTAGCTGACATAGCTAGTTTTTCCATATAATA
>NZ_JAENWL010000006.1 GCF_016650095.1 Clostridium sp.
GGACTTTTAGCCATAGAGGGAGACCTCTCACCAGAGAGATTATTTCTTGCCTATTCAAATGGAATATTTCCATGGTTTTCAGACGGTGAACCTATACTTTGGTGGTCACCTGATCCAAGATTCGTTGTTTACCCAAGTGATGTTAAAATTTCTCACTCTATGAAAAAAGTGTTTAAAAAAAATACATATAGAATTTCCTTTGATACTTGCTTCAGAGACGTTATATCTAATTGTTCTAATGTGAGGAAAGAAACCGGAACATGGATTACAAATGAAATGATTGAAGCTTACTGCTCCCTTCACGAAGTCGGATATGCTCATTCTGTGGAAACCTGGTATGAAGATAGATTAGTTGGTGGATTATACGGTGTGAGTATAGGAAAATGTTTTTTTGGTGAATCAATGTTTTCAACTATGGATAATGCCTCTAAGGTAGCCTTTATTACTCTTAGTAAAGTATTAGAAGAAAAGAGGTTTACTATTATTGACTGTCAGGTTCATACAACCCATCTGGAAAGTTTAGGCGCAGTTTATATGTCTAGAGATAATTTTTTAGAAATTGTGGAAAAAGGCACTTCAATGGCTCCTTTGAAATTGAGCTTTTAAATTATAAAATACAAAAACAGATTAGCACAAAGTCTTAAACCTCTATGTTGATCTGTTTGTATGTGTCTTGCTTTTTTATCTTTTAAGATACCAATCGTCTTTAATATTTGCGTTTATTTTGTCCTTAGGTATATCACCATTATGATCAAGATAATAATGTGTTATCGGTTTTAGATTATCATCTAGTTCATACACCAAAGGTATGCCAGTAGGTATATTGAGGTCTATTATTCCATTATCAGGTATATTGTCTAAGTATTTGACCAATGCCCTTATAGTATTTCCATGCGCTGAAATTATAATTTTCTTGCCCGACTTTATATTTGGTGCGATATAACTAAACCAATACTTTAAAACTCTCTCCTGCGTATCAATTAAATTTTCAGTTAATGGAATTTCACTTTCTTTTAAGTTTCTATATTTAATTTCATTTCCTGCATATCCACTATCACTGATATCCATTTTAGGTGGCTTAGTTTTTACAGATCTTCTCCACATATATACCTGATCCTTACCATATTTTTCTATTGTTTTATCTTTGCTTAACCCCTGTAACGCTCCATAGTGTCTTTCATTTAATCTCCATGATTTATTCACAGGAATCCACATTAAATCTAGTTCATCTAGTACAATCCAAAGTGTTTTTATTGCTCTTTTTAAATATGATGTGAAAGCTAAATCGAAGGTATATCCATTGTCTTTAAGTATTTCACCTGCTCTTCTTGCTTCCGTAAGTCCTATTTCTGAAAGTTCTACATCCGTCCAACCTGTAAATCTATTTTCCTCATTCCATAGACTTTTGCCATGTCTAATAAGTACTATTTTATTCATATTATTCCTTCCCTCAAATAATAAAATTATTAACTGTTTAAATATTCTCATAAACTACATACTAGTGATTTCTCTCTTGCAAAAAAAATATTAAGTAAAATACTCAATTACAGCATTGTCAAAGTTACTATTTATCAGTTCTGAAATATAATTTTTAATCCCCTCACTATCTGGTTTCTTATAGACATACTTGAATTTGCCATAAGGTCCCCATTTTAATTGTCTTTTTTCTTCATCCAGATCAAGTTTAGTATTTCTGAATCTTTGAACTATAAGTTCCTTTGCTGCTTTAGTAAATCTATGTTGAATAAGTTCAAAGCTTACTTCCTCATTATAGTCCTCTAGTGCTATTTTTAAAGTCTCAAATAGCTCCTTATATTCCTCCTTCCAATTATCATATATCATAATAGGCGCAATTATGAATCCTATTGGATATCCAGCACAAGCGATTTTTTTAACAGCGTCTATTCTTTCATGAAAACTTGAGGTATTATGTTCAAAGTTATTTATTACGTAACGAGAATTCAAAGTAAATCTAAACTTTGTATGCTTATTATGTTTTAGTTTTAAAAAATAATCAACATCATCAAATTTAGTTACAAGCCTCAATCTACCCTTAGAACTTTCACCAAAAAACTCTATGCACTTTTTTAAGTTTCCACTTAGGTGTTCAAGAGCAATGGGATCCGTTATACTCGCACATTCAAAAGTAGTAATCCTTTGCAAGTTACTATCTATATAATTTTGAATAACCGCCAAAATCTCTTCAATATTTAGGAAAACTTTCATGAAAGGTTTTTCACCTTGAGTAGTCTGAAGATAACAATATTCACAATTAGCAGGGCAGGAACTTGATAGTGAAAATTGATAATCTGCAGATGGCTTGCAACTTACCAATTTCTTTTGAGCGTTTATTGTAAATAGAACAGTCTTTTTAGCCATTGCATAATTTTTTTCAGGAGATCCACAATCTATTACCACTTTTTTAGAATTAACTATAGGTATTTTTAAGTTTTCTAAATATACTATGATTTTTCTTGAAACTTCATATTTCAAAACTTTAGGGTCTATATATGCTATTTCCGGTATAAATAACTCCATCATTCTCACCTCTTAGGTAGTGTTTTAATAAATAAAGTAATTTATACATATTAGCTCATTTATAATTATTATCTAGTATTATATTTATTAATTACCTTGTTTTTTAATTTTTTACCCAGAGTTTCCGCAATAAATCTATCAATTATTTCTTCCTTGGTAGCTTTCCCCCCTATAAATATATTAAATTTCTTACAAAGCTTGCCTAGATCACCTTTACTTATATCACAAGTGTTAATAAAGCTTTTAGCAGTTTTAATACTTGTCATAACTATTATACGTTTATACATTTCATCATTTGTCATGGATACACCTCTAATCTCTTATTTATAAATACATTATAACATCTTAAATAACCTCACTAAATCATTTGTTCTGAATTAACAAGAATACATTGAACAATTTTTAAGAAAAATTATTATCAATCATATTTACCCATTGCTTCCTTTTTTATTATCATGCAATACTTGATCAATAACAATCACCATTGCCAATATAAATGCATAATTTTCTTGTTCATTGATATTAATTTCATAAGTATCCCCCCAAGAAACCCATTTTTTATTTATTTCTGCAACTATACTACCATTTTTTGTTATTGAAAAATCATGTGCAAAAAAATCTCCTTCAATCTCGTAGTTACCCATATTGCTATCAATATCGAACCTATTGCTAAATAACGTAAATTCTTTTTTCACACTTGCAGCATAGTTTCCTGTTAAATATATATTGTATTCTGGAAGTAGCTTAAACAACTTCTGCTCGATATACACTATCTCATTGTTATCCATGTCATAAATTCTAAGCTTATTTCCTATAGAAAAAATCTTTCCCATTACATTGAATACATCCTTACCTGACACATCCTTAATGTTAAAATTGTCACCTATTGAGAATACCTTTTCTCGAATATAAAACTTCATACAAAATCCCCCCCTAAAAATTAGTGCCAATATATTTTATTTATAATCCGTGAATATAGTACATTATTTATTTTACTTTCACAAGGACATAAAATTGAAAATTATTTGATCCTGTTTTACCGTTTGAATTATCCATGCTTCCTGATAGATTAGAGAATTGAATTTTAATTTTCACTTTATCATTCTCATCAACAAACGACATTTCCTCTGAAGAAATATTTTGCTGATTTTGGTTAACACCATATTTGTCAATGAGTTTATTTGCGAAAGCCTGTAAATCTTTTTTATAGATATTATTTCCATCTTGAGTTATATTTAATGTGCTTAATTCATAATCAAAATCTATGCTAAATATTGTGTTATTTGAATTTAAAGGTCCATTATCCACTGAATTAAACAAATAGTCATATCCTTTTATATCTATTGTTCTTAATACATTTGATGAATTAAAGGAGAAATATTCATTGGTATCTCCTGTATATTTCACTCCTAAAATACTCTCTAAACCACTGATTGTAAAGTCTTGTGGCAGTTTTTCAACATCTTTTAGACTGTGCTTACTATCAAAGTAATTAAGTATACTAGATATCTGCCTTGCATCCTCGCCCGTTACCTCAGTACTTGCTTTAATTACTTTATTGTCACTAATCATATTATTTCTAACAAATATATTATTCAACCTCTTATTTTGGCTATATTTTGAAACTGAATAGCTACTAAAAGGCCCAAATACAGATATGAAAGTTATTGCCGCAAGTGATATTGGAAGTATTATATTTCTTAGTTTCTTTGCACTCGCGAAGTAAATCATAATTACAAATACCCATATACCAAGTGCTACAACAAAATATCTATTTTCAGTTACCCCATATGCTCTAATTCTTATCCCTATAGAAATGAACATCATGGCTATTAGAGGAAGAATTACCTTTGGAAAATATTTCATATATCTCTTTGTCCAGGCCTTTTCATTTAGTAATGGTGTTATAAAAAATAACACACATGCACTTAGTGCAGAATACCAAATTACGAGATTGGATACAAGACCCTCCGGCCACTGACGCGTTATAATTATCTTTGCAAAATATATATATAGTATTATTGTATATATTGAAATAAGTGGCATGATTATATACAACACAAGTACATTAAGAAGGCGCGAATAATCGTTTAAAGATAATGTTTCATTTTTAGCTTTAACTCCTGCGAGAAAAAATGACGGTGCGAATATACCTGCAACAATAAGCCAAGTGTAATAGTAGAGCTCACTTCTAATATTAATTCCTAGAAGCTTATCGATTGTAAAAAGAATTGCCGCTAGTCCAAGATATAAAACAAGTGAGTATAAAACTGTGGTGAAAAATCTAGTAAAAACCTTTATAACATAAAACTCAAAGTCATCACGATTTGGCAAATATGATATGAATAGAAAAACTAAATAAAGAATAAGACTAAGCCCAACATATCTTGACATTGAAACCATTTTTATATCCATTAGGAAGAAGTAAAAATAAAGAATTAGTAATACAGCCCCTATTAAATAAGACGCATATACGGATACCTTCTTGTAATCCTCTGCTCTTTCAAAAAAAAGGTTAATGCACAATGAAAGAGGAACCCCAAGAGCAATTACCATAGCAACCCTAACTAGGCTTTCTATAAAATCACCATTAACACCGGGTGTTATTTCTGATATATAGATGAGAATTACAACACAGGCCGTTGAAATAACTATAGTTTGCGGAAATCTTTTAAGACTATCTTTAATTCCTTTTAACATTCCTTTGAATAATTCCCTCATTATAAACCTCCACCTTTCAATTCTGCTATTTCCTTATCCTTTATCTCTATTATCTTTTCATACTTTGATTCCATTTCAGTTAAATTTCTATTCAGCAAATTTATTAAAGAAGCCATTTCATCTGCACTACCTGCTATACGATTAAATAGTAAAAGATTTGAAGCTAACACTTCTGGAATTTCACTATGAGAATATCTTAGCTGATGGTCAATTTCGCCGTACCCTTCTTCAAATATTGTTCTCACCTGAATCTCTGCTATGACCTTTTGACTTGTTGGAAAAAATTCTATCAAATAGTGTACTGATCGATATCCAGATTTCCTAGAATGGATTTGAATATTCAGTTCATCAAACCTTCTAGTATCATCACCTTCTCGTACGTTTGCAGTTATTTCAATTACTTTCCACGTACTACAAATAAAGTTATGTATATCTTCCCAATCTTCTTTAAAAATATGTATTGCTCTAACTCCTATTAAGTCATTAATTTCATCTTTATAGTTTTCAATGGAAAACTGAAATTCTGAGCCATACTTCTCTTTTCGTCCAGGTGTCTTTCTAATTATCTTTTCTATTAACCGATCTGTCTCTTTAACTCTAGATTTTACTGAATGTATTTTACTATGTGTCCTAAGAGTATCCGCTATAAATCCAGCCTGACTTTCATAACTGCTTCTATAACTGTTAAAATCCAGATATATTTCATTTAATACCACCCAGTCTATTTCATTATTAACAATATCATCTTCTGTAATATTGTTTTTCTTTAAGAAGTTTTCTTTTTTTAGATTCATATTTCCTCCTAATAATATAATATGCTACCCAATTTCAGTATATTAGGGGCATGAAAATAAATAATAAGTCAAAGATGCGACGGATATTTCGCGAAAGACTAGGAGGCAGGTTCTGTTGATAGTTATACTATCAGCAGATGCTGCAGACGAAGTATTTCGTGAAATAGACTAGCCTAGAATAGGCTCGTATACTGGCTTATTATTTACTTGAATGTCCCTTGTCAACACTTTTCATAGATACTTATATTAAAATGGAGCTGGGTAGAAAGTTCAGAAGTGTCATTTGCTTTTTCTCTCATACAATTGTCAAAAGTCCAATAATAAGGAGTCATTGCAATAAGATTCTTTACACTTTCGCTATCTTCCACATGAATATTGTACTTAACTTCTGTACTCTTAGTTAACTTAAATCCATTAAAATTCATTTCTTTCTCCTCATGTTTTCTAGGGTTTACATATAGGAGTTCTTTTAACCCATATAAATGCTGAACTCCTGGTGTTACAACAACTAGCTTACCATTATCTTTTAGAACTCTCATAAGTTCAGCCTCATCAGAAGGTGCAAAATTTCTGATGATAATATCTATAGTGTTTGGCATTATTGGTATGTTAAAATTACTACCTACTATAAAGTTTATTTCCTTATCTCTCTTAACTGCATGCGTAACTGCAGCTTTTGAAATATCCACACCAAAATAATCAAATTTACTATTTAAAGTAGCATTAGATTGTTTTATATGTATGGATTCCTTAAGCCTTGCTAAAAAATAGCCTTCTCCACAACCAGCGTCAAGTATATTTACATTATTTCCACCTATACTTGATATTATTACCTCATTCAATGTTTCAGAAAAAATTCTATAATACCCCTTATTTAAAAAATTTCTTCGCCCTTCCATCATTTCTTTACTGTCCCCAGGATCTTTTGTTTTCTTTTGATTAGCAAGCAGAAGATTAATATATCCTTTACTAGCAATATCATAACTGTGATTATTCAAACATACATATTGTTTTTCTATTTTTTTTAAACTTAAATTACATACAGGACATTTTAATATAGATTCCATATCTTCTATTGTCACAAAATCACTGCCTTCCTTAAAAATCCACTAAAGTGGATTTTATATTTGTAATTAGTAATTAATTTATATACTAACTCATTATAACAAATAAAGTATACTTTACTTGTAACATGAGGCATGAAATTACTTCTTCTTTATCATTTACATAAATATATCATATAATTAAATATTTATAAATTCCTATGCAATAAAAAAACTAGCCCAAAAGCCAGTTTTTTTTATTTTACGATATAATTTTATCTTTAAGTTTCTTTAATTTTGTTGTAGTTTTTTTTGCCCAAATCCACTCCAATTAAATCTAAGATAAATATAAATATCGGTATTCCAAGGAGTAGACCCCAAATCCCCATAAAATGTTCTGAAACTATTAATGTTACAAAAGTAAAAAATATTGGAATATTTGTGTTATCAGACATCAGTTTTGGATTTAAAATATAACTTTCAACAGCATGAATTATAAAAATCATAATTAGCACAAAAACTACTTTAATTAATCCACCTATTTTAAAAGCAATTAAACATAGAGGGATTAGTGAAATAAACACTCCTGCTACAGGAATAAGACTTAAAATAAAAATCATAAATGCAAGAGCTAATAATTGAGGGAAGCCCATTATGGCGAGTCCTATAACTGATAATACCGTGTTTGCTATCGCTATCATTATTTGAGCCTGTATTACTTTGCCAAAAGAATTTAAAAAGTTATTACCAAAATAGCTAAAATAATTATATGCTACTGATACTTTACTATATTTAAGCTTATATACAAATCTCAAAATAGTGTCTTTTTCTAATATGAATACTAAACTTAGTAAAAGTGCCATAAAGAAATTCAAACTCCATTTCCAAAAATTAGTTACAAAAAGCATAGTACTTTGAACACCTGTTTTAGCGTAATTTTCTAAGTCAATTTGATCTAATATTGGTGCTAAATATAACATAACTCCACTAGTATCCTTCGGAAATTTAATATACTCGATTTTATCCAAAATAAGAATACTTTCAGAAATAGCAATTGGTATATATTTAACTAGAAGAATAACTATACTCATTGTCATAAACAAATATATAATTATAATAATAAGGATTGGATTTACTTTTATAACTTTATTAATTTGCCTAAACAGTAAATTCTGTAAACTATTTGCTAAATAAGTAATCATAAAAGTTAATAATATCAAATTAAATATGGATCTAATTAAATAAGCGAATAATATTAATGTTAGCAAAAGTATTATTCTTATTACTAAATCTCTCTGAAACAACGATTTCAATGTTTGCATTTATGTTGCTCCTTCATATCTTTTATTAGTTAATTTAAACAACTATATTAAATCATTTTTCGACTATTTCATTATATCAAATTATTTTACTTAATTCTATTAATTACTATCTATATTTTTAGTTTTCAAAAAATTTAAAATTCATTTTACATTTTCCTTAAGTGTAAAAATTATTTTAAGTTTAAAATATATTAATTTGCTTTAACCCATTAAAAATAAGAAAAATAGTGTATACTGTCTGTATAACTAATAATATATATTAATTAGAAAGTTTGGTGACTATAATAAATGAAACCTGTAATTATGTTTGTAACTGAATGGTGTCCATATTGTAAGAAAGCACTTGCTTGGATGGACGATTTGAAAAATCAAAATCCAGAATATGCTAATATTGAAGTAATAATAATTGATGAAGAACTTCAACCTAATATAGCAAAACAATATACTTACTATTATGTTCCTACCTATTATGTAGATGGTGTTAAAGTTCATGAAGGCGTTGCATCAAAGGATATTGTTAGTAAAGTATTTAAAATGGCATTGGAATAAATAAGAAAAAGTATATATTACGCGTATTGCAATACGACTAATGCATTATACGTAATATATACTTTTTTTATGTATAAAAACATTTGTTATAAAACACCACCTTAAAAACTACCTGTATTGTTATGATGCTCTCCAATCTCTAAAAAGTTATTCACATTGTTTATCTCAAGCTGTTTTTTATTTGGTTTAACTTTTCATATCATTAAGCTTTTGACCAAAATTTTTAACCATTTCTTTATAATCTGTTAAACTCTGAAGATTCCTACTAAAAAAATCAATATTTCTCTCCATATTTATAATACTTTTTCTCTTTTCTGCTAAAGCTATTTTATCTATAATTATTTTTCTATTATATCTATCTATACTATTACTAAAATTTTCTTTTTCTCCCCTTATTTTTTCTTTTCTTTTATTACACTCATTAATTTTAGTTTTTACACTTAATTCATTATAATATTTCAAAAAAACTTTCCTATAGCTTCTATAAAGTACTTTCTTAATAAATTTAAATTTTTCTCTTCTAAGAAAAATGCGAAGATTTTGATTTAATTCTTTACTTTGTTGTTTCTCTTGTAAAAGCTTGTCTTCTAATATATTTATATGGGATTTAATCACCTTAGTCTCCTTCTTGTTATCTTTAATTCTATCTTTTAATTCAATTTGTTTTCTTTGGCAGTCTTTTATTTTAGATTTATTTGTATTTATATTTTTTATAAGCTTTTTTTCATTCCAATCTATGGTCTTATCACAAACATTGGGTATCTTTAAAATATTACATATATCCATTCTAGATTTAGTCAAAGCTTCAACTGCTTCTTTCATTCCGTCTAAAATAGAACCACTTAAATCAAATTCTCTTATAATAGAATTATATATTTCATTATCTTCTAACATGTGTCACCGCCTATTTTCCTTATTTAATTCAATAAATCTTAATCATTCACTTTATATTTCATGTATACATTTTTAATCATGGGATATACTATTATTGTAGTCAACTAGCAAACATTAAACTTATAGTAGGGAGATGTTAGTTATGTTAATAAATAAATTATTTAGGTTTTTAAGCGTAGGCAGTATTGCCAGGGCTAAGAACGGAGATTACTAAGAAAATCCATATGTAAATATGGATTAGTAAAGCCAATGATTATTCTTAATAATCATTGGCTTTATGCATTTTATCTTGTTGCTCTAGTATTCTTAGATTGTTGCCTTCCAGCCTGATTCCTTCCTGTTCTCCTAGCATTCCCGTTTGAAAAAGACTTGCCAGTTGAGACTTTCTTTGAGTTATCCTTATTGACTACTACTGGTATATTACTTGCAGGATAAGGATGATCCTCTATCACTGGTATTGATTTTGATATAACCTTCTCAATATCCTTAAGAAAGGGTTTTTCTTCCACATCGCAAAACGAAAGTGCAACTCCGCCAAGTCCAGCTCTCCCAGTTCTTCCTATCCTATGAACATAAGTTTCTGGTATGTTGGGTAAATCAAAATTTATTACATGAGATAACTCATCAACATCGATACCACGTGCAGCGATATCAGTTGCTACTAGCACTCTTGTAATGCCAGACTTAAAATTATTTAAAGCAAGTTGTCTAGCACTCTGAGATTTATTTCCGTGAATAGCTTGAGCCTCTATCCCTGAATTATTAAGGTCCTTAGTAATTTTATTTGCACCATGCTTTGTTCTTGAGAATACCAAAGCAGATAATATAGACTTATCTTTGAGCAAATGAATGAGTAATGGTTTTTTATCTTTTTTGTCGACAAAATATACTGATTGATCAATAATTTCAAGAGTAGAAGAAACAGGTGTCACTGCCACCTTTACAGGGTTTGTAAGAATAGAATCCACAAGCTTTAATATTTCATTTGGCATAGTTGCTGAAAATAGCATAGTTTGTCTTATTTTAGGTAATTGTGCTATAACTCTTTTTACGTCACGCAAGAATCCCATATCAAGCATACGGTCTGCCTCATCAAGTACAAACATTTCCACATGGTGTATGTTAATGTATTTCTGTTGCATTAAGTCAAGCAGTCTACCAGTAGTTGCAATTAAAATATCTACTCCGCCCTTTAAAGCATCAGTCTGATTCTTTTGTGATACGCCTCCAAATATAACTGCACTAGTAAGATTCATGTGTTTACCATAGGCTGTAAAGCTTTCTCCAATTTGAATTGCAAGTTCGCGAGTTGGTGCGAGTATTAGAGCCTTTATATTTTTAGGTCCTTTTATAACCTTTTGCTTTCCACAAAGAATTTGAAGTATAGGAATAGCAAAAGCTGCAGTCTTTCCAGTTCCTGTCTGTGCACATCCTAAAAAGTCTTTGCCTTCTAATATAGTAGGAATTGCAGCTTCCTGTATAGGTGTAGCTTCTACATATCCTTCAGTTATTAAAGCTTTTTTTATTGGCGTAATGAGATTTAAATTTTCGAATAACATTATTTTCTCCTTTGAAGTGGCTGTCTTGAACTTTAAATGTCGCTAATCACTGATATCCTGTTATGAATTTTCTTGAAAATTGGAAACAACAACTTTCGTGCATGATTATATTGCATCTAAGAAACCACCCTTTATTAATGATATGAGTCTATTTAGGCTGATTAATTTTCATTTTAACTTTGACTTTATAGGTCTTTATGTATAAATAAATATGTCTCACTATATCAACTTCAATCTTATAAACTAATTTAATTTAAACGTTCGTTACACTCATATTTTTTAATTATAACATATTTTGTGTATTGTTGCTATTCTTCTAATTATAACTATCAACAGAACCTGCCTCATGGTCTTTAGGAAAAAATCCTTCACATTTTTGACTTATTATTTATTTTCATGCACCTAAGTGAATATAAATGCCGATTTACCATAAACTATGGCTACAAACTACAAAATATATTTTATTTAAAGAAGGAGACATTTTTATGAATGAAAACCTTAATTTCCCTATGAGCGTACCTGAACAAAAACAAGATAAGCAACCAGGTTTTGAATCGCTTATGAACCCTAGACCTATTTTTGAAAACCCCAATTGCGTAGGCTCTGGCAAATTAATGAATAAAGTTGCTTTGATTACTGGTGGTGATAGCGGCATTGGCAAAGCAGTTGCAATCGCGTATGCAAGAGAAGGCGCTGATATATCAATAATATATCTTGATGAGCATGAAGATGCAGAGGAGACAAAAAAACTTATTGAAGCGAAGGGCAGAAAGTGTATTTTAATTTTTGGAGATATAGGAGATGATGCTTTCTGCAATGCTGCTGTAAACAAAACAATATCCGAATTCAGTAAGATAGATATTGTTGTGAACAATGCAGCTGAGCAACATCCTCAAAATAGCATTGAAGATATCACACCACAGCAACTAGAGAAAACATTTAAAACCAACATTTTCTCCATGTTTTATATGGTAAAAGCTGCATTACCCCATTTAAAAGAAGGATCTACAATTATAAATACGTCTTCAGTTACAGCCTATGAAGGCCATAAGACTTTAATTGATTACTCCTCAACTAAGGGAGCAATCGTTACCTTCACTCGCTCTCTAGCGCTCTCCCTTGCAAGTAGAAAAATCCGAGTTAATGCAGTTGCTCCAGGTCCTATATGGACACCTCTTATACCATCTTCCTTCAGTGCGAGTGAGGTCGGTAAATTCGGGATCAAAACTCCTATGGGAAGGCCAGGTCAACCTGTGGAACTTTCTGAAACTTATGTGTTTTTAGCGTCAGAAGGTGCATCATATATAAGCGGAGAAACTATTCATGTCAATGGTGGTGTGGTTATAAATGGGTAACATCAAGTTCCACCTAGTGTAAGCTACCACCTACTAGAAGTAATATATTTTTATTATTCTAGCCACTCGCATTATTAATAAAGAATGTGACTTAATATAAAACAAATAAATAGGTATCAAATTTATGGTGCTTATTTTTTTGCTTTATAGTGCTATTATTTCTACTTTAATAAGTTTATATTTTTTTAAAAAAATTATGATTTGTTTTTGCTTAATGGGAATATCTTCACTAAATTTGTTATTATATCCACACATATAATAATAGTTCATAGGAAATTATATATATTAAAGTATTATTAAAAAGTGTTTACTTCTTATAACTTTATTAGTGTTAATTTTTTAAAAGAGGAGATTATTATCATGAGGAAATCGTTTTGTTTCATACTTCTTATTAGCTTACTTCACACTATAGGAAATATAACAATAGTTTCGGCTACAACTACTACTTATATGTCGGAAAACACAAGTATATATAATGTAACAATGAAGCAAGATCTATTATGCCTAATGATTGCGTATCCTGAATATATTGTAAATATTGAAGAAAATAATGGATATGTATATCTGGTAATGAAGTCTGGCAAAAAGCTGCTTTATGATGATAAAAAAGAAAAAAACTTTGCAGGAAAATTGGCAGGACCCGACCTTCAAGATACTTTAGATCAGATTTATCCCCTATCACCCGTTAAAAGTATTATGGAAGCAAATTTTGACCCTGGTCGCTTTAGGTCATATGGTTTATTATACGAAGTTTATGGAAAGTCAAAACAAACTATAGAATCCAAACTTACAAAAGTAAATGTAGGGTATAGCAATTACCAATTCAATAGCAATGGTAATGCAGCCCTTTCACTGAAAGCTGTCATGAAAGAGTTAATTCCTCTTTCACAAGGAAATCAGAATGTTAGAAGATGCCTTTTACCTTGTAGTGGTACTTTTAATTATCGCGTAATTTCAGGTACAAACAGATTAAGCCCTCACGCTTTTGGAATTGCTATTGATCTTGCTAGTGATAAAAGAGATTATTGGAAATGGGCATCTAAAGAAGCTGGTGGAAAAAGATTAGCTTCATATCCCAATGAGCTTGTAGAAATTTTTGAAAAAAATGGATTCGTATGGGGAGGTAAATGGTCACACTTTGATATTCTGCACTTTGAGTATAGACCTGAAATTATCTTAAAGGCGCGATATTTCACAAACAGTTTGAATTCAAAGAATCCCTGGTATGAAGGTGTACCAGTACAACAATTACCTATAAAAAATGCCATAGAAAAAATCAATAAAATAATAGGAGTATAATATTATGTATTTTTGTAAAATCAAAATATTACAATGGTCTAAAATTAGATTAATTATATTTATAATACTTCTTTTATCATTGCAGTTATACACTACTAGCTCTGCGATTCCAGTCACTGATGATTCAAAAAAAGAAGTTACAAGTTATATAGAACAAATCTTTCAAAGTAGAAACAAAGCTATCCTCAACGGTGATTTAGAATTAATACAATCACTTTATAATATGGATACAAAATATGGAACTTGGGCGTATGAATATGAAAAAAGAAAAATGGATTATATTAATAACTGGGCAGAAAAACAAGGAGTTAAGTTTACAAATATTACGCCTACTGTAATTGTAAAAAAAATCAAAGGTAGTGATGATACTTTTTCCATTTATTTATTGTGCTCAACAGAATATAAATATGTATATGAAGATCAGCCAGAATTAGAAAACACTTCTAGAATTGGAACCTATCACAACTTAAAGCTTATGAGGAAAGATGGTTCTTGGGTTATTTCTAAAGAATGGTATAAGGATCCTTTTGCAAATTCTTTAGATTTAGGCAATATTAAGGCTGATTCTATAAAAAAATATATTCTATCTCAAAATGCAAGAGACTTATCTACAATAGACAAGAGAAGAATCACTGCTATAGAATATGCTGATAAATATTGTGGCGCTGCAACTACCTCTGAATATAATTATAAGTATAACAAAAAGTATAGAGATTATAATCCTCAGGGTGGTGATTGTGCAAACTTTGCTTCGCAAATTCTTTTTGAAGGTGGGAAATTCAGAAAAAATTCTGCTTGGAACTATGACAAAAATGGAGCAACAAAATCTTGGCTTAATGCAGACGGCTTTAAAAACTATATGGTATATAGCGGTAGAGCATCAGTAATTGCCTCTGGTAGCTATGATAAAGTATATAAGGCTAGTTATAAACTATTGCCTGGAGATTTTGTTGCATATGAAAAGAAAAATGATATTACACATATTTCTGTTGTAACTGGAGCTGATTCAAGAGGATATTCCTTGGTTAGTTGTCATAATTCAGACAGAAATAAAGTACCTTGGGATCTTGGCTGGAGTGATAAAAATATTAAATTTTGGTTAGTTAGAGTTCATTATTAATAAAATCATTCCTATTCAACCACTGAAAAATATCAAGCAGTAAATATACACTCCCATTAACTTATGGGATGATGTATATTTACTGCTTAACTTTTTAAATTTCCATGATAATTGGAAGAATAATAGGTCTGCGCTTTGTTTTTTCATATAAATACCGCTCTGTAGATTTTTTTATATTAGATTTTAATACATACCATTCAATAATTTTATTGTCTAAGCACTTATTTAGTTCAAGTCTAACAATCTCTTTTACTTCATTGATTAGTGCATCAGATTCCTTTGCATATATAAATCCACGAGTTATTATATCTGGTCCTGCAATAATGCTATACGTTTCCCGTTCCAATGTAACAACTACCGTTAGCATGCCATCTTCTGCTGAGTGTTTTCTATCTCTAAGAACTATGCTTCCAACATCCCCCACACCAAGTCCATCTACATATACAGATCCAGTTTGCACCCTTCCTGCGACTCTAGCTTCCTCCTTTGTTAGTTCTAAAACCTGCCCCGTTTCTATAGTAAATATATCTTTCACCGGCATACCTAATTGTTGAGCCAATTTAGCGTGCTGCCTTAAATGCCTGTATTCACCATGCACTGGCATAAAATATTTAGGATGAACTAATGCATGTATTAATTTTAATTCTTCTTGATAGGCATGGCCGGATACATGCACTTCTTCTAAATCCTCATAGATTACCTCGGCGCCTTTTTTGAATAACTCATTTATTACCCTAGATATAAGCTTCTCATTACCTGGAATTGGAGACGCAGAAATAATATACAAGTCCTCTTGTTCAATTGTAATTTTTCTGTGAGTACCATATGCTATTCTGGCAAGGCCTGCCATAGGTTCTCCCTGACTCCCAGTAGTTATTATTGTAATGTTTTTACTTGCATAGTTTCGCATATCATCCATACCTATAATGTAACCTTCTGGTATATGGAGATAACCAAGGTCCATTGCTACTTGTGAGATATTCTCCATACTCCTTCCACTAAAAACAATCTTTCTACCATAAATTACAGAAGCATCTGCAATCTGTTGCATCCTATGAATGTTTGATGCAAATGTTGCTACAATAACTCTTCCCTCAGCATTAGAAAGTATTCTAGTTAGAGTTTTTCCTATAGTTTTTTCTGAAATTGTATGCCCCACACGTTCCACATTTGTGCTATCTGCCATAAGAAGAAGCACACCCTCTTTACCTAAATTTGAGATACGTTCTAAATCCATTACCAATCCATCAATTGGGGTATAATCGATTTTGAAATCACCAGTATGTAATATAACACCTTGAGGTGAATGTATTGCAATAGCACAGGAGTCTGCTATGCTGTGAGTGACTCTAATGAATTCAACTTTAAGATTTTGTAGTTCTATTATTTCTCCAGCATTTACATTGTGAAGTTCACAATCTGATAATATCTTGTGCTCTTTAAGTTTGTTTTCAAGTAATCCTAATGTTAGCTTAGTGCCATAAATAGGTACATTCAATTGTTTTAGAACATAGGGCAATGCTCCTATATGGTCCTCATGTCCATGAGTTAAAAAAATACCTTTTACCTTTTCTACATTATTTTTTAAATATGTTATATCTGGAATTACTAAATCTACACCATACATTTCCTCATCAGGAAAAGCTATTCCACAGTCTATAACAATGATTTCATCCGCATATTCAATAGCAGTTATATTCTTACCTATTTCTCCAAGGCCTCCTAAATGGATAACCTTTAAACTTTCCTCATTTTTCACTAAATACACTCCTTCATTTATATCAATTATATTATTAATTCCATTTTCTTTATTTTGCCTTGAATTATGAAATTAATACCTTTCTTATATAGATTCCGTATGGTTGTTATTGAATCTATCATATTCAATATAGATAAAGATTCACTTGAAAATTATATTTAACTACGAATAAGGCCAGTAAAAATATTTTGTAGAATACTAAATCAATTAATGAGTATCCTAATAGTATAAATAAAATCTTTAAAACAATAAACTATAAGGAGATAAAATTCATATGAAAACTGAACAACAAATTAAATCGGAAGTGTCTAGGCAGGTTATCGACAGTATGAAAACAACATTGAATGAAGAGCTAACTCAAGTAGAAAAAGATTTTGAAGAAACTTATAAAAGTAAGCTTGAACAAGAACTACAATATTCCTTAGAACTAGCAGAAACTGGTCTTCAAAGCAATTCAAGTAAAACCTTAAAAGTAGAGAATAAAAAACTAGTGCAACAATTAGATAATATACGAATTGAGAAAATGAAAGTTGAGAATAAATTAAAAACATTAAATGAGTTTGAAAATATATAGTTCCCTGTCATCATTTATATCTAATTGGGTAAAAGTCCATGAAAATAATGGGCTTTTATCCAATTATTTTTTATTCAATATTTTATATCAAAATCAAATAAAGCACACAATCTCTGCCTCATCACTTGCTATCTCTGTGGCCTAGTAAAGTTGACTTATTGTTTTCAATATAGTATCATTTATTTTAATGAATAAATATTACATTATGAGTTTTATGTATATTTTAGTATAGATAAGGAGAATTACTTACCATGAATATTTCTACTAAAGGAAGATACGGTTTAAGGGCAATGGTTGATATCGCTGTGCACTCATTGGGAAATTATATTCCCTTAAAGATTATTGCTGAGAGGCAATTAATTTCAGAGAATTATCTAGAACAAGTTTTCTCAGTACTTAGAAAGGCTAAGCTTGTAAAAAGTGCAAGAGGATCTCAGGGTGGCTATACACTATCAAGAGACGCCTCAAAAATCACTGTAGGAGAAGTTTTAAGAATTCTTGAAGGTGATTTAAGTATTGCGAGTGATGATGATGGACTTGATAAAACGATAAAAGTTTGTATAAACACCATGGTATGGCAAAATGTTAATGAACAAATTAATAAAGTTATGGATTCAGTTACACTACAGGATCTTGTAGAAAAGTATAAAAGTTTGAACTCAGAATATACCTTGGATTTTATAATATAAAGAATAATAAAAATAGCACTTAGATATTCTAAGTGCTATTTTTATTATTCTTTATTCATTTAGGGGCATGAAAATTAATAAATACCACTTCACTACATTTCTTACAAACTAATACCAATGTGTCATCTTCACAGCTTCTAAACTCAAAAGTTTCAATATTTTCATCACTTTTTATATCTTCTATATTCCCACATTTGCACATTAATTTCATTATAAATCCCCCATTCTGTCAACATCATCAATTTTAAAAGCCCACCTTTATTAAAACTAATATATATATACATTATATACTAATTTTGTAAAAATACAACGATTAAATAAAAAAGCCATTGTTGAATTTTACAATCTTTATATAATTAAAAACACCTTATTATATCGATTAATCATCAATATAATAAGGTGTTCAACTGATACATCCATAACATAAATACATTAACCTATTCGTATGCCATCATAGAACGATTTTGTTAAACGTTTACCATCATGTCATTACCTCTCAGCCCATTATCCCTCAAATTCCTCAGGATACTCTGCATTGTGATAAACATCCTGCACATCGTCATCGTCTTCAAGCATATCTATAAGTCTTTGTACCTTACCTGCACCTTCTAGACTAACAGGTATCATGTTATCAGGTATCATTGTAAACTCAGCAGAAACAAATTCAAATCCTGCTGTTTCGAGCACTTCTCTCACTGCTCCAAAGTTCTCTATATCTGTGATAATTTCAAACATTTCTGCTTCTGCATTGAAATCTTCTGCACCTGCTTCTAGAGCTAGCATCATAATTTCATCTTCATCCATAGCTTCAGTTCTTTCTATTATAAGTTGTCCTTTTTTAGCAAACATCCAGCCTACGCATCCTGCTGCTCCCATGTTTCCACCGTGTTTATCAAAAGCATGCCTTACAGTTGCTACACTTCTGTTTTTTTTGTCTGTTAGTGTATTGACTACCACAGCAACACCTTCTGCTGCATATCCTTCATAAACTATTTCTTCGTAGTTAATGTCATCAAGCTCCCCAGAACCTTTTTTTATTGCTCTAGTTATTGTGTCTGCAGGCATATTATTAGATTTAGCTTTTGCAACTACATCCCTAAGCTTAGCATTAATTTCTAAGCTAGCTCCACCAAACTTTGCTGCCATTATCAATTCTTTACCTATTTTTGTGAACACTTTACCTCTTTTAGAATCAACCTTACCTTTTCTAGCTTGAATGTTCTTCCATTTTGAATGTCCCGACATTTGAAATTCCCCCCAACAAACTATTTTTTATATTAAATATTCCTAAGCATGCCTAATAAATAGCAATACTTCTATGAATTAGTTATAAGTACATTACTTTGCTATTATATCATAGAAATAATACACTTTTCAAATAAAATCAGCAAAGTATTTATAATTTTCTTGCAATTGCTTTACTATAAATTTTAGCTCCGCATTACTCATACAATCTGTATTCTAATTTAAAGTACATTCTTGGATCTGCTTCTTCAAACATTGCTTTTCCTGAGGTTACTTCGGTTATTTGAGACTTTAATTTTTCTAGATTACTAAACTCACAAAGTATTTTAATTTTAACTTTATCTGTATACTCTATGTTCTCTATATGAGTGTTACCTTCGTTACATATATGTTGTAGCTTACCAAGTAGCTCATATTCAATTACTATTTCTAACAAAACACCTTTAACCTTTTCAACTACCCCTGCCTCTTTAATAGCTAGGGATGCACCTTTAGAATACGCTCTTGCAAGGCCTCCAGTGCCCAGAAGAATCCCTCCAAAATATCTGGTGACTACAACAACCACATCTGTAATTTCACTTTTCTTTAAAACCTCAAGCATTGGAATTCCGCCAGTCCCATGAGGTTCTCCATCGTCACTGTACCTTTGTATCATTCTATTTTCACCAATTAGATAAGCATAAACATTATGCCGAGCTTCTTTATGCTGACTTTTAATCTTTTGGATAAATTCTTTAGCTGCGTCTTCGGTTTCAACTCTTTTTCCATGCCCAATAAAAGTGGACTTTTTCTCCTTAAACTCAGCTTTTGACTCATCTTTTATTGTAAAATAACTCATTTTAATTCTCCCGTCTATCCTTAAATATTCTAGATTAGAATTCAAGGTGACCCTCTATCTTCTATCTATGATGGCTCCATCAGCAATAAAAACTGCTTCGTTGCATCTATTATGTATTTTTTGTCTGTGTTCTCACTTATATACTTTATTTTTGTAATAGCTTTTTCACTTTTTATTTTACCGAGTGATTTTATTGCATAACATATCACTTGTGGATTTTCGTCGGAAAGAGACCTAATTAATGCCACTTCTGCTCGCCTATCTCCTGTTTTACCCATAGCTGAAACTGCCATTCTCCGTATATTTATAGCTTTATTAACAGAAGCCTTAATTAAAATATCTAAGCACGATACGTCCTTTAATTCCCCTAAGATCCAAACTGCCGCCTCTTTGTCTTTAGGAAACATCTCTCCATAATTAGTTTTGATTAATCTAGCTAGGTTATTTTTATTATCTTCTCCAAGTGACCTCAAAAAATAAATCTTATCCTCTTTTCCTGCTTTAGAAATATTTTTAAAAAGTTCAGCCGTATCATTGCTTTGAACTAAAAATCTATGTTTTATTTTACCATCTATGATGTGTTTTTGTACGATGGCATTATCCAAATTTCTGATTTTGCATATGGCCTCCATAGTTTTGCCCTCTAAAAACAAGAAATAAGATATTTCCTCCTGTGAATATTCACTAATATGTTGCCAGTCAATGTCCATTAATCCCTTTTTCAAAGGCTTCTCACCTTACCTTATAGCCATATTTTTATTTTCCATCTAATATATCTGAGATAATTTTAATGCCTTCTTCTATTTGAATTTTCCTTATTTCGGAAAAATTCAATCTAAAATAATTATTGCCTTCTTCAGCATTTTTATAAAATAGAATCCCTGGTGTAATTAGAACTTTCATACTCTTACACTTATAAAACAATTCCATGGAATTAATTTTAAGTTTAGGATTTATCTTAAAATAAAAATGAATTCCACCTTCAGGAGTATAATAACTAACCTTATTGTCTAAATGTTTTTCTATACAATTCTTCATAAATTCATATTTGTCTTTGTATGCCATATTGAGATGGCCTATGTGCTCTTTCCAAAGATCTTTATTTATATATAAATCTAAAGCGCGCTGCATAAGACTTGAAGTAGATATATCTGTATTAATTTTTGAATTCTCAATATGCTCTTTATATTTCTGTGGGGATATCATATATCCTAGCCTTATGCCTGGAAGAAATATCTTTGAAAAACTCTTTATATAAATAACCCTGTCATTTATATCTAAGCTCTTAAAACTCTTATATTGCTTTTGGTCATATATTAGCTCAGATAAATAATCGTCTTCAACAACATAAAAATCATATAACTCTGCAAGTTCTAATATTTTCAGCTTTTTCTCCAAACTATAAGTTGCTCCCGTGGGATTTTGAAAATAACTCATGGCATAAAAGCATTTTATTCTATTCTTTTTTAGTATCTCTTCAAATTGATATAAATTTATACCATCCTTTAAAATATCAACTTCAAATATATTAGCCCTTCTCCATTTAAAAACCGTTAGTGCACCACCATAGGTGGGCTTTTCTACAACAACATTATCATGAACATTTATTATAGATTTTGATACGATATCAATACCCTGTTGTGCACCTGAAACAATCAATATATCATCAGCATCTACCTTATTGTCCCAAAAAAAGCTACTTATACTATTTCTAAGTCCCGCGTATCCTAAGGACTCCTTATAAGCAAAAGCCTCCGCGCCATCTCTATCTAATACCTCATTTAATACATCTTTAAAGACTGTTACAGGGAAAAATTCACTACTGGTGATTTCACCAGTAAAATCCACATATTCTTTTATGTCTTTCCCAGAGATTTTCTTTAAGGTGTTAGAATATTCCTTTTTAAACTTTATGTTTATATCTCTTCTTTTAGCATAAGTTCCACTACCCATTTTTTGATATGCATACCCCTCAGCTTCAAGCTTCTTATAGGCGCTAACTATTGTAACCTCATTGACCATCAATGTTTTTGATAATTTCCTTATAGAGGGTAATTTTTCACCATCTTCAATGCTATTTTCATCAATCATTTTTTTTATATGCTTTGATATTTCTATGTACTTTGGAACTTCGGAACTAAATTTAATTTCATATTTTTGCATATCTCCACCTACTTATTTCTGAAATATTAAACGAAGTAAACATTTTGTTTAAACAAGATTTTATCCTTATCAATCTTAAAATCTCTTGTCTCCTTTTTAATAATATCTTTTTCCCAAAGTTTATTGAGCAATTCCTCCATATCTATATCAAAATCCTTAAACAAATCCTCCTCCATAATTTGCTCAGCACTTAAGAACTTATCTTTTTCTCTCATATAGTTTAAAAGCAAGGCACAATTGCTCCTAATACTTGCATTAATTCTTTGTTCTAAAAATTCCATAGTTTCTTTAATAGTCTCTTCTATTTCTGATTTTCCAAAAAATAATTTATCTACGCAAAGTTTAAACTCCTCATTTAAATTAAGTGCCATAGCCATAACATCCTTGCTAATCATATATCCAGATGAATTAATAAATAGTCTTGAATACTTCTCTATACAACTTATTGCAGCACTATAAGACGTATAAATCCCATTGCTCGATAAATATTTTTTACATACTCCCATATCTTTTAACAGCTTTCCTAAATAACACATGCCCCAACGTTCTCTATCAACATCAGGATAAAATCTGCCACCATCATACTTTACTGTTATATCCATATCTTTTGAAAATACTAACCTTGAAGATGAGAAAATTCTATGCATGTATCCACCCTTTAGATTATCAGAATAAATTTGTAGAAATTTATTCTTACCCATGAGTTTAATATGAACAGGTACATCCTTCTCTTCTGTATATATGTCCCTAATTTTTTCAAAATCCTCCTTTACAATTACGAAAAGATCAATATCTGATTCTTTCCACAAATCACCGGTAACCATACTTCCGAAAACCATTACTGATAAAACGCCTTCATCAATCTTTATTCTATCTACTACGCTATTAAATGCTCTTTGATATTTTAAAATAGTTTTTGTCATTAACTTTACCCCCCAAGTTTTTATTGTCACTACCTCTATATTAACAGTATCTTTTTAAAAAAGTTCTTATATTATTCCTTTATCCTTCATTATAACACAATAATTTTCACAATTGCATTTTTTTGCCTAAGCTATTGCATTTAGTACATTTTTTTACCAATGGCATTACCTCCAAATTAAATATCCTATTTATTTTAACCAGTTTCGATTAGGCATATGTATGAAAATAAAGTAGCACACTGACTTGTGATTTTTTTGAACATGCCTTATATTAATCATCATCCTAAAACATAAATATATAAGTTTCTAAAAAAATAAAAAGAATCAAGTTTAATTTAAATAAACCTGTTCCTTTTATCATAATAAAAAATCATTTACATTTACAATCATACTTTGATAGTTTCAGCATGTTATCAACTTTACATTTTAATACTTTGATTAAATCATCAGAAATTCCGTTAATTTCATCAGTTAATTCTAAAGCATCTTTTATTTTTGAACTACGTCCAAAATTTATACTTGCCACATTTTTTGCAGAAGTTGAATAATCTAAAGACGCAAGAGATAAAGTATACAAAGTGTCTATTAATGGTCTTACATCATTTTCAAAATAAGCTCTTGCTTTAAAATCTAATGGTAGTCTATCTACTTCATATCTTAAAACATTTATATTTACAGCCTCATCTGCCAATGTTGCAACATCAATTTTCTTAGTTGTGGTTGAAGTATCCGCACTTGACTGCTTAACAGGGTTACCTTCATTCTGTGTCTCATTTTGGGTCTTAGGATTATATTTTTGTGTCTTTTTAACATGCCTCTTTTTCTTATCTGAATTTGATTTTTCCTCTCCCATATCTACTCCTAAATCCTATGATAATTGCTATAGATTTTTTAGGCATATTCAAGAAAATTACAAGTCAGTATTCTTGACTATTTCCTTGACTATGCCTTATTTAATTATATAAGCTAACCACAGACTTTATTACACTTTTAATGATTTTTTTATAGAATAATAATGATTTTTATATGGAATAATAATAATTTTGTCTAGACTAGAATATATTTTTGACACTTATTATAAATTTCGTCATCCCCTTGTACTGACATAAGTGTTCCCTCTTCATTGTATTCTTCTGAATCAACTTTTGAACCTCTATGCAGATATGCCACCATGGCTTGATCCGTGTATGGAATAAGCACTTTAAAATTCTTAAGGGTATATGGAAGTTCTTCGCAAGCTTCTTTCAATAATTCTTCCAAATTCGTACCATATTTAGCTGATATTTCCATGCATTTTAAGTTTTTATATTTTTCTCTAATTTTCAAGATATTTTCTGGTGAGGCTTTATCGACTTTATTTAATAACAGTATCATCGGCTTATCAATTGCCCCAAGTTCCGTTAAAACTCCATCTACAGCTTCTATTTGTAACTCTGCAGTACCAGATGACACATCTACCACATGAAGCAATAAATCTGAATATACCACTTCTTCAAGAGTTGATTTAAAAGCCTCCACTAAGTCATGAGGAAGTTTTCTTATAAATCCTACGGTATCCGTTACTGCTGCTACTCTATTATCAGGTAATAGTAATGCTCTTGTTGTTACGTCTAATGTTGCAAAAAGCATATCCGCTTCAAACACTTTTTCCTTTTGCACCACACTTTTTATTGCGGCTATATCACATAATGCATTTCTAAGTGTTGATTTTCCAGAATTGGTGTACCCAACTAATGACACTTTTGATATACTTTCGCGATTTCTCTTTTCTCTTTGTACATTTCTCGTAGTTCTGATTTTTTCTAATTCTTTATTTAAATCAAAAATACCTTCTCTTATGCGCCTTTTATCTATCTCTAACTTCTTTTCTCCTGGGCCTCTTGTTCCAATCCCCGCACCGGTTCTTGATAACATAGTTCCAAGTCCAGTTAAACGTGGTAATCTATATTTTAATTGTGCAAGCTCAACTTGAATTTTCGCTTCCCTAGTTCTTGCTCTTCGTGCAAATATCTCTAGTATTAGTGTAGTTCTATCTATAACTTTACAACCAAGCACTTCCTCCAGATTTCTAACTTGAGAACCAGATAATTCATCATCAAAAATAACTATATTTGCCCTTAGTGCTTGCCTAATAACCGCTATTTCTTCTGCTTTACCACTCCCTATATATAAAGCTGGATCTATTCTATGTCTATTTTGCAGTATTGTGTCTATAGTTTCTACATTACAAGCCTTTGCGAGTTCCCTTAGTTCTATCAAATCTTCTTCACTTTCTATCCCTACTAAAATAGCACGTTCAACATCATCTTCAATAATTTCATTTGTTTTCATTAGTTTTTCGATGTGCTTAATTTTATCTACAATATCATAATCTATTACGTCATTTATATTTATTGGTCCTACTTCTTCTTCTATTAAAATACCATTTTCTATTCCACAAAAGCCTATGTTATACCTCAAGTTTTCCTTTTCTGCTATTCCAATAGCCACTATACAATCTAACTTTAATTTAATTAAAGCTGACATATCTAACGCAGATAATCTAGAATTTCCATTTGGATGAGTGTGTATAATTTTAACCCCAGATAATCGCCCTTCTCTTATATCAATTATAGGCAATTCTACTGTACTACTGTCACCAATTGCCATACTAATTATTTTACCTTTTCTATCAATTGCCGCACTTATCTCTCTATCCAAATCTTGCGTTACCTCGACTAGTATATCTACCAATTCTTCAGACAAAATACAATCTTTAGATACTCTTATTTCACAAGCATTTTCTAGTTTATTTAAAATTGAATTTTTAACCCCATCTATATTTCCATATATCATTTTAAATCACTCCATTCTACTAATATTATAATAACTTTTCTCATTCTTATACTTAACAACGTTCATATAATTTTATACTATTGTATCAACATTGTAAATGCATTGTTGTTTCTATTACAACTCAATACTAACATAGTTACTAATCCATCTTATAAATTTACAATTAAGATAAATAGAATCTAAAACAGTTCCATTGATGCCTATAGTTGTTAAAATATGTAGTCTACCTATCTCTCATTTTCTTATATATAAATTATACAAAAATAGTACCCATAGTCAAAACACTTTTTTCAAGTATCCTTCCTATAGGTACCATTATAAATGGCATCTCTTTTTAATTTAATTAAATATATTATTTACTTACTGCTTACAAATAAAGATATTATAAACCCTAATACAAAAATAGGAAAATAGGAAAAAATAGATATTTTCAAAAATGTTAAAAGTTTATTCTCAAATTGTTTTGAATATATTATGTTAAAAATAGAACACCAAATGAAAGGAAATATACTAAAAACCAAAGCACATGAAAGTCGTGATACCCATATGTTTTGTGTGTAAAAAGATATAAAAAACATAGAAATAGCACCAATAGTTATAGAGATACATATTGATATAATCAGTATAATTAAAAATGATGTATTCCTTTTATAAGCTTTAAAAAGTTCTTTAATTCTAATCACCCACTTTTTTATATTTTATATATTCTACTTTATATTCTATTAAATATTCTCTACAAACTGAATTTTTAATCCATTTGGATCTAATACGTAGAAAAACTTGGTATGCGGATTGGGTTGAAATGGTCCACTATTAATATCTATACCTTTTTCCTTAACTAAAGCCATCATTTCATCTAATGAGTTCACTTCAAATCCAAGCGATATATCCTCTCCTAATCTTACTTCTTTAACAGCTTCATTACATATCAATTCAATCTTTGTTTCTCCATCTCCTAAGAATGCAATTTCTACTGCTGGCCCTGCATTAAATCTTCTACTCACATTAAGACCAACTATCTCCTTGTAAAACTTTATAGATTCCTCTAAATTTATAACCATTAACGTACTCCAACAAAATTTCATAATTTGGTTCCTCCCTTTTTTAATTTTATATTACTTATATTTATAACAATAATATTCTTTTGATATCTACTATACTATTTTTTATATAAATTTTAAAGTGATAAATTTGCTATTTTTAAAGCACTCTCTATACTTTTAGTTGAAGCTATAAAGCCTGCTTTGTGACAAAATATTGCATCATCTATTTTAATTATAGAATTTATTTCTTCATCTGATTTTCCTCTTATCGATTCTAATATATCTTTTCTTGCTTCAAAAGTGCCAACGTTTTTCTTTACAGTCTGTATCTTATACTCTACATTATTATCATCTGGAGAAATAACAAACAATACCTCACTATTTATATCTATTTTAAGTAACTGTTGTAGCCAAGGGCACCCATTTTTCAAAACCATTATTTCATTAGTA